>JANOBL010000156.1:0-6759 GCA_031411635.1 Betaproteobacteria bacterium | reverse complement strand
GACCGGGCCATGACACGCTTGTTGCTCGATACCTTCATGACGACAGCGGCTCAACGATGATTTTTTCGCCGTCCAGCCGCACCTGGGCGGCCTGGCCCAGCACAGCGGCCGGCAGCGGGGTTTCGGTGGTGCGGTAGATGCCGGCAATCGACACCAATTGCGGCTCCATGCAGGTGCTGAAGATGCGCGCGCCGGTATAACCGCGGGCGCCGGCAATCGCCCGGCCGCGCAGCGGGCCATAGACATGGATGTTGCCGTCGGCAATCACCTCGGCGCCAAAGCTGACCATGGCCAGCACCACCAGGTCGGCGCCCCGGGCGTAGACGCGCTGGCCTGAGCGCAGCGGCTTGTCCACCACCAGCGTGGCCAGTGCGGCGGCCTGGGTCTCGCCCGGCGCCGGTGGCTGCGGTTCAAGCGCCGGGGCGGGCTGGTTTGGCTTGGGCGCCTCGGGCTTGGGCGGGCGTGGCAGCGGGTCGCGCACCACACGGTCGCGTGCCGGCGGCAGCGCCGCCGCGCCTGCGGCAGGTGCGGGGCGCGCTGGTGCGCTGGCCGCGCTTAGGGTTGCAGGTGGGGCTGCAGGCAGGGGTGCTGGCGGGGACGTCGACGAAGATGGCGCGGCATCGGTGGCCTCGGCCAGGCCGGCGGCACGGGCGGCCGCCATCTGCGCGCTGCTGCCGCCTTGCGCGGCGATCGGCAGCAGGCCGTGGCGGCGCAGATGCGGCAGCAGCGCTGCCAGATCGGGCACGGCATCGGACTCGCACAGCGCGCTGAAGTCCAGCACCACCGCGTCGTCGTCAAACAGGCCCGGGCTGTCGGCAAAACGCTGGTCCAGTGCGGCCACCAGCGTTGCCAGGTCGGCGGATTGCAGGCGCAGCGCGGTCAGCGTCCAGGCGGTGCTTTTTAAATCAAAAACGGGTTTGGCCGAGGCGGCAGCGGGCATTGTTGGGCTATTCAAAAAGCAGCGCGCAGTGTATCTGCCCCACTCTTGCGGCCCGGCCCCAGCCACTGGCCGCAAGACAGCTTGTGCTTGCCGCGATGAACAATGACGCTCGCTGCGCTTTGCATGAAGGATGAAGAAGACATGACACACACCACACTGCCACCACTGCGCATTGGCGGCGCGTCCGGTTTTTGGGGCGACAGCAGCGTGGGCGCACCGCAGCTTGTCAACAGCGGCTTGATCGACGTGCTGGTGTTTGATTACCTGGCCGAGACCACGATGGCGATCCTGGTGGCGGCGCAGCGCAAAAACCCCGAGGCCGGTTACGCCACCGATTTTGTCGATGCCGCCATGCCCGAGGTGCTGCCCGAGGTGCTGCGGCGTGGCATCAAGGTGGTCAGCAATGCCGGTGGCATCCACCCGCAGGCCTGCGGCCGGGCGCTGGCTGCCCTGGCCGATGAACTGGGCTTGAAACTGCGCATCGCGGTAGTGGATGGCGACGACGTGCGAGGCAGCCTTCCCACGCTGCGCGCCGAAGCGCCGGGCGGTGTGCTGGTCAACGGTGTGAATGGCCGGCCGCTGCCCGACAAGCTGCTGAGCGCCAATGCCTACCTGGGTGCCGAGCCGATTGCCCGTGCGCTGGCGGCTGGCGCCGATGTGGTGATCACCGGCCGCTGCGTGGACAGCGCGGTCACCTTGGGCCCGCTGATCCACCACTTTGGCTGGACCCTGGACCAGTACGACGCGCTCGCCGGTGGCAGCCTGGCCGGCCACATCATCGAGTGCGGTTGCCAGGCCACTGGCGGGCTGTTCACCGATTGGCAATCGGTGCCGGACTGGGCGCATATCGGCTATCCCGTGGTCGAGGTGGCGGCCGACGGCAGCTTCACGGTGGGCAAAGCGCCCGGCACCGGCGGCCTGGTGAGTTGCGCCACCGTGGGCGAGCAATTGCTGTACGAGATTGGCGACCCAGGCGCCTACCTGCTGCCCGATGTGGCCTGCGATTTTCGCCAGGTGCAGATGGTGCAGACGGCTGAGAACCGGGTGCGGGTGAGTGGTGCGCGTGGCGGCCCGCCGCCGGCCACGCTGAAGGTCAGCGCTACCGCGATGGCCGGCTGGCGCTGCAGCAGCACGCTGGTGATCGTCGGTATCGATGCCGCTGCCAAGGCGCAGCGCACCGGCCAGGCGATGCTGGAGCGCACTGCCGAGCTGATCGCCCAGCGTGGCTGGGGTGCTTACGCCGCCAGCCGCATCGAGGTGATCGGCACCGAGGCGCTGTACGGCCCGCATGCCCAGCCGGTGAAGCTGCGCGAGGTGATGCTGCGGCTGACGGTGCAACACCCGCAGCGCGAGGCCTTGCAGCTATTTGCGCGGGAGTTTGCCGCCCCGGGCACAAGCTGGTCGCCCGGCACCACCGGTGGTGGGGGTGGCCGGCCAGCGGTGCAGGCGCTGATCGTGCCCTGCTCGTTTTTGATCCAGCGCAGCGCGGTAACGGCGCGGCTGGCGTTGTCAGGCGCGGGTGAGGCGATGGTGATGGACCTGCCGTTCAGCCCGCCCGCTGCGGCTGAGCCTTCAGCCGCACTGCCAGACCCGGCTGCGCCCGCCGCCGTCACCGGCGCCACCCGCCAAGTCAAGCTGGTGGCGCTGGCCTGGGGCCGCAGCGGCGACAAGGGGGACTTGTCCAACATCGGCCTGATCGCACGCCGGCCCGAGTGGCTGCCACTGCTGTGGGCGCAAGTGACGCCGCAAGCAGTGCTGGGCTGGCTGGGCCATCTGGTCAAAGGCCCGGTGGACCGCTACCACCTGCCTGGCCTGCAGGCGATGAACCTGGTGATCCACCAGGCGCTGGACGGCGGCGGCCCGGCCTCGCTGCGGCTGGACCCGCTGGGCAAGGGCATGGCGCAGATGCTGCTGGAGATGCCGGTGGATGTGCCGGCGGATTGGGTGGTTTAGGCACCGCCCTCACCCCAACCCTCTCCCGCGGGCGGGAGAGAGGGCAAAACCAACTCAGGTGCAAGCCGGGTACTTGGCCTGGTGGCCGGCCCGTGTGGCGGGCGCGGTGTAGTCCTGGGTGCTGGGCGTGTTGACGGTGTAGGTGCAGCCGTACTTCGGATCGGCCAGGGTGGCCGGCGTGCTGACATCGTCGCCGGCCGGCTTGGTGCCACCGGCCTCCCACTTGACCATCGCATCAAACGCCGCTGCGGCCTCGGCGGCGGTGAACGCGCAGTGGCCCACATCGCGGATTGCACGCTGCACCAGCCATTTGTCGTTGCCCTTGGCCTTGGCGCGCTCGGCGTAAACCTGCTCCATCTTGAACGGCACAAACAGATCGCCCAGCGTGTGCAAGCTGACCACCGGGATGCTGAACTCACCGTTGACCTTGGGGATCCAGCGCAGGCCGTCGCGGCGCAGCCGGTTGGCATCGGCCGTGGGGCTGATCTTCAGGATCACCGCATTGAACGCGTTGTCCAGCGCAGTGGCCGCCGTGGACGTGCCATCCACCTTGTAGACGATCGCAGTGGTGTCAACGACGTTCTTGGTCAGGATGCCGGTGAAGGTGCCGTCGGCCCCGATCGAGGCCCACAGGTTGCCCTGGTTGCCGGCATCGGCCCAGCCCTCGTTGTAAAACGGCCGCGGGCCACCGCTCAAATACGCCATCGCGGTTTTGAGCCGCTCACCTTGGGCGTTGGAGACGGTGGGAAAGGTGGTCCACAAGGTGGACTGGATGGCCGGCGCGATGGTGGCCCAATTGCTCACCGGAAAGCTGGTGGCGGCAAAACCGGCCACGGCCTGTGCGGCCAGTTGGTAACCACCAAAATAATCCGCCAGCGCGGTATCGCCCACCACGCCGCACAGCGGCACCGCACCGGCGTACTTCACCTTGTTGACCGAGTTGGCATAGGTCTCGGCCTCGATCGCGGCGGCGGTGATGTGGCCGCCCATCGACACCCCGGTGATGAAAAACTTGGTGGGCTCGGCCAGCGTGCGGGCATTGGCGGCGGCGATCTTGGTGAAGTTCAAAGCCAGCGCATTGGTGTCTTCCACCCCGGCCCGCACATCGTAGTAATTCTTGGTGTAGCTGGATGCCGCCCAGGCATAACCGTTGTCCAGCAGGTATTTGCGCATGATCGGCGGAAACACCGTCAGGTTGTTGCCGGTGCCGTTGTAGCCATGGGCCCACATCACCAGCTTGCCGTTCCAGCCCGCCTTGGGCACCTCGATCTGGTAGCCCGAGCCGGTGAGCACACCAGTCCAGCGGTCGGTGGCCACCGCGCTGCCGCCGGTGGCCGGGTCCATCGCGGCAAATGCGGCGGTGGGGGCGACAAAGGCGTTGCGGCTGTCTTGCGGGCGTGCCTCTTCGGGCTCCACCGGCGTATCGCCATCGCCGCCGCAAGCGGCCAAGGCCGCCAGCGCCGCCACGGCCAGGCCCCATTGGGCCGTGCGGCGTTGCTTGAACCGGGTGTTTTCAGTTTTTTGCATGTTTGTCTCCTGGGCACGAGCGGGCTGGATGGCACGCTCTGCGCTGAGTGTAAAAACGCCAACAAGCGCCCGGCAATCCCCAGCGGGACAGACCGGCTAGGGGCATACCAGCAGCCGGATGCGATGATGCGGGCCCGTCAGCCACCCTGTGCAAGCCCGGACCCGCCCCATGAATCAACGCCTTGCCCTTCTCCAGTCGATGCTGGTCGTGCTGACCGGCTTGTTGGCGGCCACGGTGGCCCAATCGCAGCCTGCCGCTGCCACACCGGCGGCGGCCGTGGGCACGGTGATCACCAGCAGCAGCGGGCTGGTGTTCAAGCTGATGAAACAAGGCCAGGGTGCCAGTCCGTTGGCCACCGACACGGTGAAGGTGCACTACCGCGGCACCTTCATGGACGGCAAGGAGTTCGACAGCTCGTACACCCGTGGCGCGCCGGCCGAGTTTCCGCTCAACCGGGTGATCAAGTGCTGGACCGAGGGCGTGCAAAAGCTGCAGGTGGGCGGCGCCGCCAAGCTGACCTGCCCGCCCGCGATCGCCTATGGCGAGCGTGGTGCCGGCGGCACGATCCCGCCCAATGCCACCTTGCAGTTTGACGTGGAGTTGCTGGGCATCGTGGGGCGTTGAAGGGCTAGGCGGGTGGGGCCGAATCGGCCTCCACCACCTCCGCAACCACACGCCGCGCAGCCACCTGCTCGCCCAACACCACCCGCAGCGCGCTCACCCGGCCGGCAAACGGTGCCGTGTGCACATGCTCCATCTTCATCGCCTCCAGCGTCAGCATCGGCTGGCCGGCGGCCACCACATCGCCCACCGCCACCAGCAGCGCCACCACCTTGCCGTTCATGCTGGCGCGCAACTGGCCATCGCCGGCCTGCGCGCCAGGTGGGGTGGCGACGATCCGGCTCAGATCATTGACACACCAGGCCCGGCCGACAAAGTGAAACCACAGCGTGCTGCCGTCGCGCTGCCAGCTCACGGATTCAGCCAGGCCATCGATCAGCACACGGCAGCGGTGGCCGGCCGCGACGCCCGGCAAGGCCAGCCATTGCAGCGCCAGGGCCACGCCGTCGATGTGGCTTTGGTAATCCTGCGGGCCGGATTGCGTCAAGGCGCCCTGGCACAGCGCGCCATCCAGCTCAAAGCGCTGCAGCCTGGGCAGGCCATGGGCCAGTTGCTGGGGCTCGGTGGCGCCGTCCACGTCGCTCAAGTGCAGCAGCAGCGCGGCCAGTGCAGCGGCTTGGACAAACAACAACGGCGCGCCATCGCGGCGCAGCCCGGCCAGCAGCGTGGCCGCGTGATCGGCGATGAACGCGGTTGTGGCTTGGCCGGCCAGCATCACCGGGTGCACCAGACAGGCTGACAAAAAACCCTGGTTGGTGGGCACGCCCAGCGCCACCGCGTCGGCCAGCCCGGCCTGGAGCTTGCGCAAGGCTTCAGCACGGGTGGCGCCATGGGCCACCAACTTGGCAATCATGGAGTCGTAGTGCGGCGGGATCTGGTCACCAGCCCGCAGCGCATGCTCCACCCGCAGCGCGCCGGGGCCGTGCTCGGGCATGGCCCAGGCATGCATGCAACCACTCTGCGGCATGAATTGCTGCAGCGCGTCCTCGGCGCACAGCCGCACTTCGATCGCATGGCCGTGCCAGCGCACCTGGTCTTGCGTGATCGGCAGCGGCTCACCGGCCGCCACCCGAAGCTGCCAATCCACCAGGTCCAGGCCGGTAATCGCTTCGGTCACCGGGTGCTCCACCTGCAGCCGGGTGTTCATCTCCATGAAGAAAAAATCGCCTTGCACGTCGAGCAGAAACTCCAAGGTGCCGGCGCCTTCGTAGGCGATGACCCGCACCGCCCGCACCGCCACCGCACCCATGCGCTGGCGCAAGGCCGGCGATACCGCTGGCGACGGCGCCTCCTCGATCAGCTTCTGGTGCCGGCGCTGCACCGAGCAATCACGCTCGCCCAGGTGGATGGCGCGGCCGTGGCGGTCGGCAAACACCTGGATCTCGATGTGGCGCGGCGCGATCAGCGCACGCTCCAGGATCACCGTGGCATCGCCGAACGCACCCAGTGCCTCGCTCTGCGCGCTGCGCAGCGCGGCGGCAAAGTCGCCTGCGTGGTCAACCCGCCGCATGCCGCGCCCACCGCCACCGGCGCTGGCCTTGATCATCACCGGCCAGCCGATCTTCTCGGCCTCGGCGGCCAGGCGTTGTGCATCCTGCGCCGGCCCTTGATAGCCGGGGATCACCGGCACACCAGCCGCCGCCATCAGGGCCTTGGCGCCCGCCTTGTCGACCGAAGCGCCACGCCATCCAATGGCAAATAGCATTCGCTGGAACCA
>JANOBL010000155.1:0-3814 GCA_031411635.1 Betaproteobacteria bacterium | reverse complement strand
GAAATGGCCATGGCCGCACAGGTTGAACAGGATGGTCTCGGCCTTGCCCTCGGCCTTGCAGCGCAAGGCTTCCACGATGGCGCCCTTGACCGCGTGGTTGGCCTCGGGCGCGGGCACGATGCCCTCGGCGCGCGCGAACAGCACGCCGGCCTCGAAGCAGGCGTTCTGGTGGTACGCCGTGGCCTCGATCAGGCCGAGCTGCTGCAGGTGCGACACCAGCGGCGCCATGCCGTGGTAGCGCAGCCCGCCGGCGTGAAAGCCCGGCGGCGTGAAGGTGGAGCCCAAGGTGTGCATCTTGGTCAGCGGCGTCATGTGCGCGGTGTCGCCAAAGTCGTAGGCGTACCTGCCGCGCGTCAGCGACGGGCAGGCGGCCGGCTCCACCGCGACGATGCGGCGCTGCTTGGTCTTGCCACCGCCGCGCAGTTGCTGGCCGATGAACGGGAAGGCGATGCCGGCGAAGTTGGAGCCGCCTCCGGTGCAACCGACGATCACGTCGGGGTCGTCGCCGGCCATCTCGAGCTGAAGCATCGCCTCCTGGCCGATGATGGTCTGGTGCATCAGCACATGGTTCAGCACCGAGCCCAGCGCGTACTTGGTGTCGTCGTGGGTGGCGGCAATCTCCACTGCCTCGCTGATCGCAATGCCCAGCGAGCCCGGGTGGTCGGCACGTGCGCTGAGCACGGCGCGGCCGTAGTTGGTTTCATTCGATGGGCTGGCGATGCAGCGTGCGCCATAGGTTTCCATCAGCGCCCGCCGGTAAGGCTTCTGGTCGTAGCTGACCCGCACCTGGAACACCGTGACATCCACACCAAACAGGTTGCCGGCAAACGCCAGCGACGAGCCCCATTGCCCGGCCCCCGTCTCGGTGGTGAGCTTCTTGATACCGGCCTGGGCGTTGTACCAGGCCTGCGGCACGGCGGTATTGGGCTTGTGGCTGCCGGCGGGCGACACACCCTCGTACTTGTAGTAAATCTTCGCCGGTGTGCCCAGCGCTTTTTCCAGCCGGTGTGCGCGGTACAGCGGCGCCGGGCGCCACAGCCGGAACACCTCGCGCACCGGCTCGGGGATGGGCACCTCACGCTCGGTGGACACCTCCTGCAGGATCAACTCCATTGGAAACAGCGGCGCCAGGTCGCCCGGGCCTATCGGCTGCAGCGTGCCCGGGTGCAGCACCGGCGGCGGTGGCGCGGGCAGGTCGGCGGCGATGTTGTACCAGTGCGTTGGCATGCGGCTGGCATCCAGCAGGTACTGCGTCGGGGTGGCACGCTGGCTCATCGGGTTCTCCTCGGTGGATGGAACTGCCCATCTTAAGCAGCCGCCCGGCGCGGCCCAAGCCGGGCTTGTGCCCGGGCAGCCGGGACGGGGCAGCCTGGCAAATCGCCGTCAAGCAAGCAGGGCGGGCTGCCGATACCCCTTGACCGGCAGCTTGCCGGGCAAAACCGGAGCGCGCATCGTGAGTGACATGTCTGAGGGCCAGCATGAGCTGTGCCGGCTGGATGCACGTGTGCGCCAACTCGGCGCCACGCTGGCCGAGCTGGGCTGGGATGCAGCGCTGCACCAGTTGGTGCTGGACCTGCCCCACGCCAACCAGCGGCTGGCCCATGTGGGCCAGATGACCGAGGCTGCCGCCCACAAGGTGTTGAACCAGGTGGATGCCGCCCAGCCCCACTGCCAAGCCGCCGCCGCCCAGGCGGCTGAGCTGGCCGGCAGGTTGGACTTGCTGGCCGGGCACCCCGACCTGGGCGTGGGTGAGGCGCGCGCTGCGCTGGCCGAGGCCGCCGCCGCACTGATGTACCAGCAGCAGGTGCTGGACGGCCAGGCCAGTGCGCTTGGCAGCATCCTGTTGGCGCAGGATTTTCAGGATCTGTCGGGCCAGGTGATCAAAAAGGTGATGGCCACCATCGGCCAGGCACAAGGCCAGGTGCAGCAGTTGCACCAGTTGCTGGTGCAGGGCATGGCCGGGCTGCCAGCCCGTCTGTGACCACCGGGCTGGATGGCCCGCAAGTGCCCGACAACGCGGCCCAACAAGCGGTGGACGATTTGCTGGGGTCGCCGGGGTTTTGACAGCCCCGCCAAGCCAGGGGCCAGCGGTGTTAGCCAGGCAGCCAGCGCCGCAGCGCATCGGCCAACTGCCAGACGTCGATAGGCTTGGCCAGAAAATCGTTCATGCCCGCCGCCATGCAGGCCGCCCGGCTGTGCTCAAACGCATTGGCGGTCATCGCGATCACCGGCACCTGGCCCACTTGTGGCAGCGCGCGGATTTCCCGTGTGGCGGCCAGGCCGTCCAACCGGGGCATTTGCAAGTCCATCAGCACCACGTCGTAAGCGGTGCTGGCGCCGGGCGCACCAGCGGCGGTTTTTTCCACCGCCTCCCGGCCATCGTTGGCGGTGTGCACCTGCAGGCCCAGCTCTTCGAGCATCGCGGTGCCCACTTCGCGGTTGACGGCGTTGTCGTCCACCAGCAGCGCCAGCCAGCGCCGGCCGCCCGGCCCGTGCAGCCGCGGCAGCAAGCGCCCGGCCGACGATGCGGGATCGGCCAACGGCAGGGTGCTCGGCGGAAGGTCCATCGGGCGTTTGCTCTGACTGTTGTTGTGAGGCCTGCGGCGGTGCTGCCGCGCATGCGCACCTGGCCAGGGTTCCATCGTCAACGTCTGCTGGGCTTGAAGGCCGCTGGTTTGCTCAATCCAGCGTGCTTGATGCCTCTGTCACAAACACTGGACGATTCTAGGGCGCCACCTTGTCAACCTGGCGCTGTTATTTGTATCACATCAGATCCAGGCCCTGGGCAAATCAAGGCTTGAACAGCGCCAGCGCACGGTCCATGCCACCGGCCTCGATCGAAATCATCGCCTGTTCACGCACCGCCGGCTTGCCGTGGTAGCCGATCGACAGGCCGGCCACACCCATCATCGGCAGGTCATTCGCGCCGTCGCCCACCGTGATCGCGCGGGATGGGTCCATGCCCATCAGGTCGCACACTTCCAGCACCACGCGGCGTTTTTCATTGCCGTCGCAGATGTCGCCCCAGGGCCGGTCCACCAGTGCGCCAGTGAGCAGGCCGCCGCTGATCTCCAGCAGGTTGGCGCGGGCAAAATCCAGGCCCAGCCGGCTGCGCACCCGGTCGGAAAAGTAGGTGAAGCCGCCCGACACCAACAGGGTTTTCAGGCCGGCTGCCTGCAGCGCCGCAACAAAGTTTTCCACCCCCGGGTTGAACGCCAGGTGGCGCTGGTAGACCGTGGCCAGTGCGGTTTCGCTGACGCCGCGCAGCAGCGCGACGCGCCGGCGCAGGCTTTCCTTGTAGTCGGTGATCTCGCCGCGCATCGCGGCGTCGGTGATCGCCGCCACCTCGGCGCCGAGGCCGGCGATCGCGGCGATCTCGTCCACACACTCGATGTTGATCAAGGTGGAGTCCATGTCGAAGGCCACCAAACGGTAGTGGGACAAGGACAGCGGTGGGGTGAAACCACGGACGAACAGGCCGGGCGCAAACTCATGGGCAGTCATGGGACCTAATTGTTACCCGCCGTCCCAGCCGCTGGCTGCGCCGGCAGAATGGCCCCCAACCTCCAGGAGATGCCCATGTCCGATGCCCTGGTGCTGACCAGCACCCAGACCACCCCCGCCGGCAATCTGCGCATGCTCACGTTGAACCGGCCTGCCGCGCTGAACAGCTTTACCGGCGCGATGCATGCGCAGTTGCGCGCCGCGCTGGCGGCGGCGGCCGATGACAGCAGCGTGCGCTGCGTGGTGCTCACCGGTGCCGGCCGGGGCTTTTGCGCCGGCCAGGATTTGAGCGACCCCGAGATGGGCAGCG
>JANOBL010000154.1:0-4135 GCA_031411635.1 Betaproteobacteria bacterium | reverse complement strand
AACCGCTGACCTCTTGCATGCCATGCAAGCGCTCTCCCAGCTGAGCTATACCCCCGTCGATTTGGCATGTGCTTTTGCGCCCATGCTTAGTCTGTTGCTGTTCAAGCGAGTCCATGACTTTAGCACAGATCAAAGCTGCTGCAAACGCTGCAGCACCGTGGCGCGGTCGAACAAGGCCACCACCGCATCGACCGACGGCGTCTGCGCGCGGCCGCACAACAGCAACCGCACCGGAACAGCCAACTGCGGCATCTTCAGCTTGTGCGCGGCCAGCGTGTCCTTGATCGCCTGGGCAATGCCGGGCTTGTCCCAGGCCACCTCGGCCAGCCTGTGCCGCAAGTCCACCAGCGCCGGCCGCACCGCATCGGTCAGGTGCGTTGCCAGTTCGGCTTCCGGCGGCGCCACCGGCACAAAGTACATCGCCAGCCAGTCGGCCAATTCCACCGTGGTGCTGCAGCGGTCTTTGTACAGCGCACACATCGCGGCCAGGCGAGCGTCGGGTGTCACCGGCACGCCCCGGCCCGCCAGTTGCCCGGCCACCAAGGCCGCCAGCCGCGCGTCATCAGCCTGCTTCAGATACTGCGCATTGACCCAGGCCAGCTTGGCGGCATCCCATTGCGCCGGGCTTTTGGCCAGATGGCTGCCGTCGAACCACCGCACCATCTGCGTCAGGCTGAACAACTCTTCGTCGCCATGGCTCCAGCCCAGCCGTGCCAGGTAGTTGAGCATCGCCTCGGGCAGATAACCCGCATCGCGGTAGGCGGTGACGCTGACCGCGCCGCGCCGCTTCGAGAGTTTTTGGCCGTCATCGCCCAGAATGATCGGGCAGTGGCCAAAACACGGCAGCGGCGCGCCCAGCGCGTTGAAGATGTTGATCTGCCAGGGCGTGTTGTTGATGTGCTCATCACCGCGGAACACATGCGTGATCAACATGTCCCAATCGTCCACCACCACCGCAAAGTTGTAGGTGGGCACACCCAGCGTGCCTGGCGGCGCGCCCTCAGGGGGTGGGCGCTGGATGATCAGGTCATCGATCTCGGTGTTGCTGATGCTGATAGGGCCTTTGACCAGGTCGTCCCAGGTGACGATGCCATCGGGCGGGTTGGCAAAGCGCACCACCGGCTGCACCCCTTCGGGCACCGGCGGCAAGGCCTTGCCGGTTGCTGGCCGCCAACGGCCGTCGTAACGGGTTTTTTCGCCGCGCGCACGTTGCGCTTCGCGCATCGTGTGCAACTCGTCGGGTGAGCAGTAGCAGCAATAAGCCGTGCCAGCCGCCACCATCTGATCGATCACCGCCTGGTAGCGCGCCAGCCGCTGCATCTGGTAGACCGGGCCTTCGTCGTGGCCCAGCCCCAGCCAGGCCATCGCCGCCAGGATCTGGTCCACCGAATCCTGGCTGGAGCGGGCCAGATCGGTGTCCTCGATGCGCAGCACAAACTGGCCGCCAAAGTGCCTGGCATAGGCCCAGGAGTACAACGCGGTGCGGGCCGTGCCCAGGTGCAGAAAACCGGTAGGTGACGGCGCGATGCGGGTGCGGACGGTCTTGGTCATGGGAGCAATTCAGGGGCAGTTATCAGCAAGGGCCCAGGCCGCGCTGCAGGTCATCGGTGATGTCGTCCACATGCTCCAGTCCAACGGCCAGGCGGATCAGGCCCTGGCCGATGCCGGAAGCCTGGCGCTGGGCCTCGGTCAATCGTCCGTGCGACGTGGTGGCCGGGTGGGTGATGATGGATTTGGTGTCGCCAAGGTTGGTGGCAATGCTCAGCACCCGCGTGCTGTCGATCACCCGGAAGGCGGTGGCGCGGGCGGCCTCGGGTGAGTCGGCACGCACGTCGAACGACACCACCGCACCACCCAGCCCCGATTGCTGCGCCATCGCCAGCGCATGCTGCGGGTGCGATGCCAGGCCGGGGAAGTACACCCTGGCCACGGCAGGGTGGCGCTCCAGCCAGCGTGCCACCGCCAGCGTGGCCTCGCTCTGCGCCTTCATGCGCAGCGACAAGGTCTCCAGGCCCTTGAGCACCACCCAGGCGTTGAACGGCGACAGCGTCATGCCGGCGGTGCGCAACGCCGGCGCAAACGCCTCGCGCACAAGCTGGTCTGAGGCGCACAGCGCGCCGGCCATCACGCGGCCCTGGCCGTCCAGGTATTTGGAGCCGGCATGCATCACCACGTCGGCGCCCAGGGCCAGCGGCCGCTGCAGCGCCGGTGAGCAAAAGGTGTTGTCCACCGTCAGCAAGGCGCCGGCGCCATGCGCCAGGCTGGCCAGCGCGGCGATGTCGCAAACCTCGGTCAATGGGTTGGTCGGGGTTTCGGCAAACAGCAGCTTGGTGGTCGGGCGCAGCGCGGCGCGCCACTCGGCCAGGTCAGTCTGCGAGACAAACGTGGTCGCTACGCCGAACTTGCCGAATTCCTTGGCAAACAGGCTGACCGTTGAGCCAAACACCGAGCGCGAACACAGCACATGGTCGCCAGCTTTCAGCAAGCCCATGATCAGCAGCAGGATCGCGCTCATGCCGGTGGCGGTGGCCACCGCGGCTTCAGCGCCTTCCATCGCCGCCAGCCGGGCCTCGAAGCTGCGCACCGTCGGGTTGCTGGTGCGCGAGTAGGTGAAGTCCTGCATCTGCGCAAAGCGCTGCGCCGATGTCTCGGCATCGGGCTGGATGTAGGCGCTGGTCAGGAACAGGGCTTCGGAGTTCTCGCCATGCTGGCTGGGCGCCAGCGCGGTGCGCACCGCCAGTGTCTCGGTGCGCAGGCCGGCGGGCAGCGTGGCGCGGTTGATGCGGGCGGCTTCGGGGTTGTCGCTGGTGCTCATGGGTGTCATGCTGATTCAGCCCGGCTTTGCAGCGTCAATCGGCTGCGGTCGTTGCTGTCTTCGTCGTCCTTGCGGGCTTCGGTGCGCTGGCTTTCGATGGCCGCAAAGTCGGCCACGCTGATGTCACCGGTGATGTACTCGCCGTCAAAGCAGCTCGCCTCGAAACCGACGATCGCCGGGTTGAGTGCCCCCACCACGCGCTTCATCACTTCCACGTCCTGGTAGATCAGCGCATCGGCGCCGATGAACTCGCGGATCTGCTCGGCTGTGCGGCCATGGGCGATCAGCTCTTCCGGCGTGGGCATGTCGATGCCGTAGACATTGGGAAAACGCACCGGCGGCGCGGCCGACGCCAGGTAGACGCGGCGCGCACCGGCCTCACGCGCCATCTGCACGATCTCTTTGCTGGTGGTGCCACGCACGATGGAATCGTCCACCAACAACACGTTGCGGCCCTTGAACTCCACGCCTATCGCGTTGAGCTTTTGCCGCACGCTTTTTTTGCGCGCCTGCTGGCCCGGCATGATGAAGGTGCGGCCGACGTAGCGGTTTTTGACAAAGCCCTCTCGGTAAGGTTTACCGATCTTCTGCGCAAGCTGCATCGCCGATGGGCGGCTGGATTCGGGGATCGGGATCACCACGTCGATGTCACTCGGCGGCATGGTGTTGATCACGCGCTGGGCCAGGCTTTCGCCCAGGTTCAGCCGGGCCTGGTAGACCGAGATGCCGTCGATCACCGAATCGGGCCGCGCCAGGTAGACGTACTCGAACATGCACGGATGCAAGGTGGGCTTGTCCGCGCATTGCTGGGCGTGCACCTGGCCGGCCAGATCGATGAAGATCGCCTCGCCCGGCGCCACATCGCGCACCACCTGGTGGCCGGTGCCCTCCAGCGCCACGGTCTCGCTGGCCAGCATCACTTCCTTGCCACCGCCTTCGGACGCCGGCAACTCGGCCTCGCCGTAGACCAGCGGGCGGATGCCAAACGGATCACGAAACGCCAGCAGTCCATAACCCGCAATCAGCGCGATCACCGCGTACGAGCCGCGGATGCGCTTGTGCACAGCACGCACGGCGCGGAACACCAGCGCGGGCGTGAGTGGCACATCGCGCCCGGCCAGCTCCATCTCGTGCGCCAGCACGTTGATCAGCACCTCGGTATCGCTGCCGGTGTTGATGTGCCGGCGGTCGACGTCGAACAACTCCTGCTTCAGCGTTTGTGCGTTGGTCAGGTTGCCGTTGTGCACCAGCACGATGCCGTAGGGCGCGTTGACGTAGAAGGGCTGCGCCTCCTCCTCGCTGTAGGCGTTGCCGGCGGTG
>JANOBL010000153.1:0-3972 GCA_031411635.1 Betaproteobacteria bacterium | reverse complement strand
TGATGGCGGCGGCAATGGCATCAAACATCTCAAAGTCCAGCGCGTTCATCTTGTCGGCCCGCACCAGGCACACATCGGCGATGCCGTGGGCATCGATCTCGACGCGGACGCGATCCTGCATTGGGAAACCTCCAGAAATGTCCACTTGAACCTGAATTTGATTCTGGCAGTTCAGCGGCTGCCGGGCCTGTCACCAAGGCGCAGGCACCCCCACCTGCGGCATCGCCGCCAGCAGCGCCGCATCCAGCGTGGCCAGTGGCAGCTTGCGGCGCAGCGCCAGCTCAAGGTAGGCGGCGTCATAAGCCGTCAGGCGATAGCGGGCCGCCAGTGCGTCGATGGTGCGCAAGCCCACCGGCTCGCGGTCTACCCGTAAACGCAGGCCCTCGGCAGCGCTGATCAGTTGCAGCCGCTTGGCGTCATCAATGCATTTGCGCCGCTGTGCACCCAGCAGCAGGTTGCCCATCTCCAGCAGCCACAAGCCCGGCACCCAGACCTCTGTTTGGGTGGTGGCTTGCAAGACGGCCTCGGTGAGGGTGGTGGCCTCGTCCGGCAAAAACCAGGCCGCGCTGATCGAGGCATCAACCACCAGGCTGATGTCCTGATCCGGCATCAGCGCCGGCCCGCTTTGATCAACTCGGCGCTGCCCAGCTTGCCCAGGCTGATGCCTTGGCGCGCAGCGCGCAGTGCCGCCACCGCATCCACCGCTTGGGCCAATCCCTCGTCGGCCTGGGGTGAGAGCTTGAGATTTTTTCTCCGCCGCCTCCGATCTTCGCTGTCAACTGGCTAAGAATTTGGCATGAATGAAGCTGACAGACCAGACCAAGCGCAGGCCAAGGCCGGGCTGTTTGAAGACCTGCCGGAACCCTGCGAGGCCCAGCGCCAGTTGGCCCGAGAGCAAGCGGCGAGCAAGCGCAGCCAAGGCGCGCCGCGTCTGCGCCAGCCCAACCGCACGCAGATCGAACTGCGTGCCTCGGACCTTGAGTCACTGCTGAGCGAAGACCACCGGGCAAGACTGGTTTGGGGCTACGTGGTGCGCCAAGACCTGAGTAAGCTGCTGGATGCGATCAAGGCCCGAGGCAGCAACGCCGGGCGGGCGCGGATCGACCCGCGTGTTTTGTTCGCACTGTGGCTGTACGCCACGTTGGAAGGTGTGGGCAGCGGGCGTGAGGTGGACCGGCTGTGCCGCGAACATGACGCGTACCGCTGGATCTGCGGTGGGGTGCCGGTGAACTACCACGCACTGAACGACTTCCGTGCCAACAACGAGGAGTTGACTGACGAGTTGCTCACCGACAACGTGGCCGCGCTGGCCGAGGTGGGTGCGATCAGCCTGGAGCGGGTGGCGCAGGACGGGATGCGTGTGCGAGCCAGCGCCGGAGCGGCCTCGTTTCGGCGCGAGGACAGGCTGCAAGAACACCTGGCCCAGGCGCGAGAGTTGGTGCGAACGCTCAAGACCCAGGCCGAGACGGACCCGGGTCAGGCCAGTCGGCGCGCCCAGGCGGCCAAGCTGCGCGCTGCGCGCGAGCGAGAAGAGCGCATCGAGCAAGCGCTCGAGCAACTGCCCGAGGTGGCGGCGGCCAAGCGGCGCAATGGCGGCAAGGCCGAGGATGCTCGGGCTAGCACGACTGACGCGGATGCGCGGGTGATGAAGATGGGCGATGGGGGTTTCCGGCCGGCGTACAACGTGCAGTTCGCTACCACCAGCGGCAGCCAGGTCATCGTGGGCATGGCGGTGATCAAGGCGGGCAGCGACATGGCCCAGCTTGCGCCGATGGTCGAGCAAGTCGAGCGGCGCCTGGGTCAAGCGCCCGAGCAGTGGCTGGTCGATGGGGGATTCCCGGCGCACGAGCAGATCGATGCGGTGGCAGACAAGACCGAGCTGTACGCGCCGGTGCCCAAGAGCAAGCCTGTGAAGGCCAAGCCAGGCGAGGCGGCTGAAGCCGAAGGCGGACAAGAGCAGCGGGTGCAGGCTGCGGCGCCGGTCAGCGAGTTCGAGCCCAAGCCCGGCGACAGCCAAGCAGTAGTGCAATGGCGTGAGCGCATGAACACTCAGCGGGCACGGGACATCTACCGTGATCGAGCGGCCACGGCCGAGTGCGTGAACGCGCAGGCCCGCAACCGGGGGCTGCTGCGCATGCCGGTGCGGGGCTTGGTGCGGGTGGGCTGCGTGGTGGGCTTGTTCGTGCTGGCGCACAACTTGATGCGAACGGCCGAAATCGCACCTCAACTTATCGGCTGGGGCACAGCCACGTCTGCAATCAGCGCAATGGCCCGCTGAGGGAGCAAAAATTGCTGCAAACCCCCGAAATCCACCCTCCAGACGCGCCGCAAGCGCGGATTCGAGTCGCCGAAGCGCGATTGTCGCTGCGTTTGTTTGTTAGCTAGAAAAATCCAACCACGCGCTTGCGGTGGGAATCGAAAACTTCTCAAGCTCTGAGCCCAACCTGGCCACGCGCTTGCCGCGCCGGGTGATGACAAACACCTCACCGGCCTGCACCCGGTCGATCAACTCGGACAAGCGGTTCTTGGCTTCGAACAGGGCAATTTCGGTCATGGTGGGTGTTTCGGTGATTGGCGACAGTTTGAAATATAGCTAACGAGGCTCCGCCTCAGACCGACAAGTGATACGGGCGTGCTGGCGGCGGTGGGTGCTGCGGTGTAAGGTGGCTCCGGTCGAGCCGTCTGGGCCAGGCCCAGAAGTATTTGGAGCTCGAAGCTCGATGGGGTCCGAAGACCCCGTGGACGACCGGAGCCGGCGATGAAATTACCACACAGCGTCTGCGAAGTCTTGCGCGAGCACGTCGTGCTCGAGAGCGAGTGCATCGACCGGATGTACCTGAACGTCTACGTGCCGCAGTTGCAGCGCATCGGTGGCGTCGTGTGGTACCTGCGTGGCCACCTGGGTCAGCGCTTTGCCTCGACCGCCGGGGTGGCGCCCAAGACCGAGGCGTTCGTGGCGGAGGTTGATCGCTTTGTTGCCGAGCAGGGCGTGGAGATGGTGAGTTTCGCCAAGCACCAACGCAAGGACGACGTCACGCAGCAATACCTGCAACAGTTCGACGCCATTGAGGGCGTGCTGTACGTCGGGCGGGCGCAGGAGAAGGCCCGTGTCGTGCGCACCGAACGCCGCCGCAGCGCCACCACTGGAGCGACCTACCCGTGGGTGGTGGACGGCTCAGCGATGGTCAATCACTTCTACTTCTACTGCGTGGACTCCGACTTCGGCCCCTTCTTCCTGAAGTTCTGCTCGTACTTCCCCTACAACGCCAAGCTGTGCATCAACGGCAACGAGTACGCCAAGTGTCAGTTGCGCAAACGCGGCATCGCGTTCGAGGCGCTGGACAACGGCGTGCTGTCTTGCTCGGACCCCAAGGCGCTGCAGCGCATCTGCGATGGGCTGGACGACAAGAAGATCGACCGGTTGCTGCGCAAATGGCTGGCGCGGCTGCCGCATCCCTTTGATCGGCGCGACCGTGCCGCCGGCTACCGCTACCAGGCTTCGATCCTGCAAGCCGAGTTCGCGCTGACGCAGGTACTGGACCGGCCCGTGGCCGGGCGCATCTTCTTCGAGCAGGTGATTCGCGAGAACCTGGATATCGGGCGGCCCGGCCAGGTGCAACTCATCTTCGATCGCCGGGTAACCCGGCGCACACCGGGGCGGTTCCGTACCCGCGTGATAACCGAGGGCGTCACGCCCTCGCTGCATGTGGACTACAAGCGTTCACGCATCAAGCAGTACCACAAGGAAGGGCGGGCCTTGAGGACCGAGACCACCATCAACGACACGCGCGACTTCGGCGTGGGGCGTCTGTTGAAGAACCTGCCTGAGTTGCGCCGCATCGGCTTTGCCGCCAACCGGCAGCTGCTGGAGATCGAGCAGATCAGCCACGACTGCGCACTGGGGGACGACGCCTTCCAGCACCTGCAAAAGCCGCGTCAGATCGAAGGCCAGCGGGCTCCTGCGCTGCGCTT
>JANOBL010000152.1:0-4455 GCA_031411635.1 Betaproteobacteria bacterium | reverse complement strand
CGTACAGCCTGGGCTTCGGCCCGCGCCTAGCCGCCCGCCCTGCCAGCCGCCTGCGTACATCCGATTTCTCCGTTTCACTGGACTAGGGCAGCGAAGCCGGCGAGCAGGAAGAGCGGCGCAACGTGCCGACGCCATCCAATCGACTTGCCGACGGCCTGCTTGACCAGTGCCAGGTTCGCGAAGCGAAGCGTCAGCTTCTTTCGCCGCCGCCGCAGCAGCCAGACGTAGAAGGCAATGAGCAGTGGCAGCAGGCCCGCCAGCCACAACATTTCCGGCCACAGGAAGTTCACGCTGCAACTCCAATGACACAGCTTGCTGCCGGCGTTCGATCGGCATCGTCCCTGTCCTGAGGCAGCCTGTCGATCGATGGCGTTCCGGCGACTTCCATCGCAGCACTGTCCGTATCCACCGCCGCCCGTGCCGGGTTGGTTCTACCTCGTCCGCGGCAAGGTCACCGACAGCAGTTGGGCCGCTGCGCGGCGGTCGTCTGCGTCAGTCACCAGATGCAGCTCCAGCGGATCGCCATCGCCTGCGACCGTGATGCCTTCGGCCTTGAAGGCGCCGGCGACTTGTTCAAGACGGACCAATTTGCCGCGGGCGCTCACGATGCCGACAGCCGAACCGACGCAGCGGCCGTCGGTGTAGCTGTCCGATGTGTCCTCGGCCGCTGCACAGAAGACCCAAGCACCGCCTTGCAAGGCCGCTCCGTCGGTGAAGCACAGGGGTACACCATCGATGCCGCCGAGGTCGAACACGCTGATCGATCGGACGTTCGGTACTGTCGCTACGCCTTGAATCCAGCGCTCGGTCTCTTGCCAGTCGAACCGGATGCAGGCATTGACCGGCGAATTCCGGTTGCCACGCTGAAGCAGGCAGAACTCGCCCTTCGAGATGAACAGTCCTTCGATGTTGAGGTCGGCAAACCGGGCACGCAGCGGCTCGTACAGCGGTGTCAGGTCGACGTGACTGCCGCTGCCGTCCATGGTGCCGTTTTCGTCGAGGCGCAAAAGTGCAGCGCGCTGCCGGTTCGGCTTCGAGCCGACCCGACTCCGAGCAAGGCACCGAAAGGGTAGCCGGGAGAGGCCGGCAGCACCGTCAGCGCTTCCAGGTCCGGCTTCTCGGCCTTGCGCTCGCGGTGATCCACCGAAAGCTCGCCCTCGAACAGCCGGACCATCCTTCCAGGGCCATCGGCAGCCAAGTCGAACACACCAAGACTGAGTTCGTCATCGGCCACAACGAACAGGCGCTGTCCGACCCGGGCCATTCCGCTTGCTGCGCTCAGGTGGCCGGCCGGCGTTCCGCCGTCTGAGCCGGCCAAGTCGAGCATGCGAAGGAGTCGGGCGTCGATCACGAATTGTCGTCTTCGAGGGGTTCGTCGTGCTGGGCCACACGGTGATTGTCGGGCGGCGGGGGTCGGCGGCGTTGGCCTGTGCTGGCAAGATGGGCGGCAACCGAGAACCAGGGGGACGCGGGATGAACCTATCCGAGTTGCAGGCGGAATTGCGCCACTTTGCTGCCGAGCGGGACTGGCAGCCGTTCCATTCGCCGAAGAATCTGACGACGGCCTTGATGGTCGAGGCGGCTGAACTGGCGGAGATCTTCCAGTGGATGACGCCCGAGGAGTCCCGGCTTGCGCATCAGGAGGCCGGGTCGAAGGATCGCATCGGCGAAGAGCTTGCTGACGTGTTGCTTTACCTGTTGCAGGTGGCCGACCACAGCGAGATCGACATCGCGCAGGCGGTGAGGGCCAAGCTGGCGCGCAATGCTTTGAAGTACCCGGCGAAGCACTCGATTGTCCGTGTATCGCCGGCTCGAGCCGCCATCTCGGGCACGCACGTGCTGCTCGACTACGAGAACGTGCAGCCAACCGAGGCCGAATTGCGCGCCCTGGTGCCGGATGCGAGTCAGGTGTGGGTGTTTCATGGGCCGCAGCAGCGACAGGTCGAGCGGCGATTTGCGTCGTTCGGTGCCGATGTGACGGTGGTGCCGATCAGCAAGACCGGGAAGAACGCCCTGGACTTCCACCTGTCGTTCTACATGGGCTACATCGCTTCGCGCAACCAGGCGTCGGCGATGGTGGTGGTGGCGAACGACAAGGGCTACGAACCAATGCTGGAGCACGCCAGGTCGATGGGGTTCGTGGTCCGTCAGGTCGGGCATGGTCAGGCCAAACCCGCCGCGCCGGTGAAAGCTGCTTCGGCAGTCACGCCTTCGGCGAAGAAGGCGCCGGCCAAGAAGGCGACTGCGATGAAGGCTCCGGCAAAGAAAGCCGCGGCCAAGCGGCCCGCGGTCAAGCAGGCACCAGCGAAGAAGGTGGCGGCCAAGAAGGTACCCGCGAAGAAGGCGGCGCCGGCAAAGAATGTGGTGGCGAAGCCGGCCGATGCGCCGGCGGCAAAGAGGGCGGCTGTATCTGCGCCAACTGCTGCAGCCGAGGCACCTGCTTCTGTCGGCTCGGGGACCAGGGCGGTGGCCCTGTCGCCCGATTCCGCGGCGACGATCAAGAAGCTGACCGACAGCCTGCGGAAGATGGGCGACAAGCGGCCGACGAAGCCGGCGTCGTTGTTGCGGTCGCTGAAGTCGTTCCTAGGGGTCGGTGCCACGGAGGAATCAGTCGAGGTGGCATTGGCTCGCCTGATCGAAGACGGTGTGGTGAAGGTGGACTCGGTAAAGGGCGCGTCGTATCCGAGGTTTGATGTGCAGAGTGGGTCCGCTGTCACCCAGGTTTGAACAGATGGTGCTGGATCGTCTCGTGCGGGTTGTAGCCGTGGATGGTGTGGTGCTGCTGATGCCAGGTCTCTGTGGGCCTGGGCGTGTCCCCGCTGCGTGGGGCCGGGCTGTTGCGCTGCGCGTCGAGCCGCTGTCAAATGCCCAGCGTCTCGCCCCTGACGGGCTGCCGCCCCTCACGCGAAACCGGTCAGGCCGGCGCTGCCGGCGTGAGACACGCGGCGGCCCTTTCCCGTGCCCGAGGATCGCGGGCCCTGATTCCTTCACGCTGCGCGTGAACGAGGCCCGCTTGGCGAACTGGCCGGCTTGCAGGTCGCTGCGCTGCGCTCCGCTCGGTGTGGCGCCGGCCAGATCGCCACCCCGGTCACCACGGGTGACGTGCGGGTTCAGATGCTGTTCACGCCAGAGGGCCACGCGCGTGCATCGGCCGGCTCGGTCACGTTTGCCGCCGGCGCCCGAACGGCGTGGCACACCCATTCGCTCGGGCAGACGCTGATCGTCACCGCCGGCACCGGGCGGGTTCAGCGCTGGGGTGGGCCGATCGAGGAAATCCGCCCCGGCGACGTGGTGCGCATTCCACCGAGCGTGAAGCACTGGCACGTCGCCGGACCCGGCAGTTCGATGACGCACTTGGCGATCCAGGAGAGCGTGGACTGCAAGAGCGCCGACTGGCTGGAGAAGGTCAGCGACGCTCAGTGTCTGCTCGCAGGCGAAGCCGTGACCGCCGCGCATGCCGCCACGGTGCAACCGTCGCGCGCAGCAACTGTTCGGCGACGTGGCACCCAAGCTCGCCGAGTTGACGGACAAGGTGCTCTTCGGTGATGTCTGGGGGCGTCCGGGCCTTTCACCACGCGACCGCAGCCTGGCCACCGTGAGCGCGCTGATCGCCATGAACCGCCCGGATCAACTGCGTTCGCACCTGACGCTCGCTCGCCAGAACAGGCTCACGCAGGACGAGTTGGTCGAGGCCATCACTCACCTGGCGTTCTACGCCGTCTGGCCCAGCGCAGTGACCGCGGCCATGGTGGCCAAGGAAGTCTTCGCCCAGCCCTGACTTCGACGTACTCAAGGAATCGACTTGCCATGACCACTCTCAAGAACGTCTCGACCTGCCTGCCGCTGTCGCTGGCCGCATTCGCGTTGACGGCATGCGCCTCGTCGCCGCAAAGCCCCGCCGCCGGGCCACTGGTGGTTCAGGCACAAGGCAGTTTCGCGGTCGGCGGCACCGTGGTCACGAACCCCGGCACCTTCGACGCGCTGAAGCCCACGCCGCAAGGGCAGACCTACCACGGCGATCATGCCTACGTGTCCGATCAGGTGCCGGTCAACCTGCGCCCATTGCCGCTGGTCATGTGGCATGGGGCGGGTCAATCGTCTAAGACGTGGGAGACCACACCGGACGGTCGCGAGGGCTATCAGAACACCTTCTTGCGGCAAGGCTTCCCGGTCTACCTGATCGACCAGCCGCGCCGCGGCAAGGCGGCGCGCAGCACGGTGCCGCTGCCCCTCACGCCAGTCGCCGACGAGCAGCAGTGGTTCAACCAGTTCCGGCTGGGCGCGTGGCCCGACTGGTTCCCAGGGGTTCAGTTCTCACGCGATCCGCAAGCGCTGGACCAGTATTTTCGGCAGATGACGCCGAACACCGGGCCGTTCGACGTGGAGGTGATCTCGGACGCAACGGCGGCGCTGTTCAAGAAGATCGGCCCCGGCGTCCTGGTCACCCACTCACAG
>JANOBL010000151.1:0-1961 GCA_031411635.1 Betaproteobacteria bacterium | reverse complement strand
GCCACGCGCGCCCCCGGCCCGGAGTCGCTGAGCTTGGGGTCGTTAGGCGTTGCTACGCGCCCCGAGTAACAAAACAATCTTCTTTACACAGCAATGAACATAACGCGCTGCTGAGCAAGTTCGCCGGTGGCCTGGGCAATGACTGGACCCGGGTGCGTGCCCTGGGCAGCTACATCAAGGGCACCAACGGCAAGAGCCAGGGTGTGGTGCCGTTCTTGAAGGTGGTCAACGACACGGCGGTGGCGGTCAACCAGGGTGGCAAGCGCAAGGGCGCGGTCTGTGCCTATCTAGAAACCTGGCACCTGGACATCGAAGAGTTCTTGGAGCTGCGCAAGAACACCGGCGACGACCGGCGCCGCACCCACGACATGAACACCGCCAACTGGATCCCGGATCTGTTCATGCGCCGGGTGATCGAGGGCGGCCAGTGGACGCTGTTCTCGCCGTCCACCTGCCCCGACCTGCACGACTTGTTTGGCAAGGCTTTCGAGACTGCCTATGTGGCTTACGAGGACAAGGCCGACCGGGGCGAGATCAAGCTGCACAAGCGCCTGCCGGCCAAGGACTTGTGGCGCAAGATGATCACGATGCTGTTCGAGACCGGGCACCCGTGGGTCACCTTCAAGGACGCCTGCAATGTGCGCTCGCCTCAACAGCATGTTGGCGTGGTGCACTCGTCCAACCTGTGCACCGAGATCACGCTGAACACCAGCGACACCGAGATTGCGGTCTGCAACCTGGGCTCGGTCAACCTGGCGCAGCACCTGCTGGATGGCGGCATCGACCATGCCAAGCTGAAGCAGACCGTGCGCACGGCGATGCGCATGCTGGACAACGTGATCGACATCAACTTCTACGCAGTCAAGAAGGCGCGCGACAGCAACCTGCGGCACCGCCCGGTGGGCCTGGGCCTGATGGGCTTCCAGGATGCGCTGTACGAGTTGCGTGTGCCGTATGCGTCAGATGCCGCGGTTGAGTTTGCCGACCGCTCGGCCGAGGCCTTGTGCTACCACGCCTACTGGGCCAGCACCGAGCTGGCCGAGGAGCGCGGCCGCTACTCCACCTACCGGGGCAGCCTGTGGGACCGGGGCATCCTGCCAATCGACTCGCTGGACCTGCTGGCCGAGGCACGCGGTGGCTACGTGGAGGTGGATCGCTCGGTCACGCTGGACTGGGCCGCGCTGCGCAGCCGCATTGCCAGCCACGGCATGCGCAACAGCAACTGCGTGGCCATTGCGCCCACCGCCACCATCAGCAACATCATCGGCGTGGATGCGTCGATCGAGCCCTGCTTTGGCAACCTGTCGGTAAAGAGCAACCTGTCGGGCGAGTTCACCGTGGTCAACGAGTACCTGGTGCGCGACCTGAAGCGCCTGGGCCTGTGGGACGACGTGATGGTGATGGACCTGAAACACTTTGACGGCAGCCTGCGCCGCATCGACCGGGTGCCCGAGGACATCAAGGCGCTTTATGCCACGGCCTTCGAGGTGGATGCGCAATGGCTGGTGGAGGCCGCAGCGCGGCGCCAGAAGTGGATCGACCAGGCGCAGAGCCTGAACATCTACCTGGCCGGCGCCTCGGGCAAGAAGCTGGACGAGATCTACAAGCTGGCCTGGCAACGTGGCCTGAAGACCACCTACTACCTGCGCACGATGGGTGCCACGCATGCCGAGAAATCCACCGTCACGGCCGGTGCGATGAACTCGGTGTCCAGTGGTGGGGCGGTCAAGGCGGGCTTGTCGGCGCTGCTGCCGGCAGCCTATCAAACCCAACCCGCAATCGACGCGACTCCAGCCAGCGACATTCAGTTCTGTGCGATCGACAACCCGGACTGCGAAGCCTGCCAATGAGCCGGCTGATCAAGCATTGAGCGGCCCGCTTGCATCAACACTGCAAGACCCGATGCAAGGTCACCACAAGATGATCGTTTGCATGTCAAGAAGTGCTTGGTGTTTGAACAC
>JANOBL010000150.1:0-3641 GCA_031411635.1 Betaproteobacteria bacterium | reverse complement strand
CAAGAATGTCGGCCGCGCCACTGGCCATCGCCACCGTGTCTTGCTGGCTCAGCACATCGGCAAAACGCGGTTGCACCAGCACCAGGTTCGAAAAGCCCATCACCTTCATCGCGCGCGCCGCCGCACCCACGTTGCCGGGGTGGCTGGGTTGGATCAGCACAAAGCGCGTCAGGTCCGGGCCGGGTGCGTTGGTCAGCGGGGTGTTGGCGGTCATGCGGGTAAACTCCAGGGCTTGGCCTTGGCATTGTCCCGCTGGTCCCGCTGTCACTTTTGCAGCAGCGCGGGCGGCCAGTGGCTCCGCTCTTTCAATCCGCCAGCCCCAGCCAGGACGACCCATGTCGCAATCTCTGCACCCCATGCTCAACATCGCCATCAAGGCCGCCCGCGCGGCCGGGGCGATCATCAACCGGGGATCGTTGGACCTGGATTTGCTGAAGATCACCACCAAGGGGCCGAACGACTTTGTCAGCGAGGTGGACCAGGCCGCCGAGGCCGCGATCATCGAGATCCTGCTGGGCGCCTACCCCGGCCACGCGATCCTGGCCGAAGAATCCGGCCGCGAGCATGGCGCCAAGCACAGCGAGTTTTGCTGGATCATCGATCCGCTGGACGGCACCACCAACTTCTTGCATGGCTTTCCGGTGTATGCCGTCAGCATTGCGCTGGCGTTTCGCGGCGTGGTGCAGCAAGCGGTGGTGTACGACCCCAACCGCAACGACCTGTTCTACGCCTCGCGTGGGCGCGGGGCCTTTCTCAACGACAAGCGGCTGCGGGTCAGCAAGCGGGTGCGGCTGGCCGACTCACTGATAGGCACCGGGTTTCCGTTCCGCAAGGGCGACAACTTCCAGCGCTACCTGAAGATGTTCGAGACCGTGATGCAGGCCTGCGCCGGGCTGCGCCGGCCGGGCTCGGCCGCGCTGGATCTGTGTTATGTGGCCGCTGGTTGGTACGACGGATTTTTCGAGACCGGCCTCAGCCCCTGGGATGCCGCCGCTGGCTCGCTGATGATCACCGAGGCCGGTGGCCTGGTGGGCAACTTCACCGGTGAGTCCGATTTTTTGTACCAGCGTGAGATCGTGGCCGGCACGCCCAAGGTCTACGGCCAACTCGTCACGCTGCTGGCGCCTTACACCCGGGTGATCAAGGACGAGGAGGCCACGGCGCCCGACGACAGCCTGGTGGGCATGGTGGCGCAGGCGGCAGTGGCAAGCGCCGTGGTCGCCCCGGTGGATGCAAGCAGCGCCGTGGCCGCGCCGGCAGCCGAGGCCCCCGCCCCGGCCGAGCGTGAGCGCAAGCCGGTGCGCATCCGCAAGATCGACGCACCCGTTGGGCCGGCGTTCAAGCCACGCCGCAAACCCGGCGACGCGCGGTACTGAGTTGCGCCCGCTTCGGACTGCGGCAAAGCCCACCTGGTCAGCGCGCCTGCACCGCGGCAAACACGCGCAAAAAATTGCCGCCAATCAGTTTGGCCACCTCGGCCTCCTGCCAGCCGCGCTGCAACAGGCCGGCCACGTAGAGCGGCAAGTTGGCGTAGCTGTCGAACACCGGCTTGTAGTTGGCATCCATGTCGGTGCCGAGGCAGACGTGGTCCATCCCCACTGCATCGATCAACTCGAACGTGCGGTCAACGAACCCCTTGAGATCGACGATGCGGATGCCCGCCGGCCAGGCGCCCAACACACCACCGCCGGTTTGCGCAACCGCCCGCGCCAGAGCTAGCGAGATGAAACGCGGGTGGGCAAGTTTGGGCTGCTGCACGTGAACATGCGAGGCGATCACCGGCTTGGCTGACGCACGGATGGCGCCCATCGCAGTGGCTTCTGACGCATGGGCAACATCGATCAACATGCCGGCCTGGTTCATCGCCCGCACCACTGCAACCCCGGCATTGCTCAAGCGCCCGTGCACCACCGGGCCGCTGATGATGTCGCCCAGTTCGTTGTTGCGGTAGTGCATCAGCGTGATAGCGCGCACCCCATCGGCGTAGGCCAAGGCCACCCGCTCGGGCTTGCCTTCCAGGAAGTCTCCGCCCTCCACCGTCAGCAGCGCACCCACCTTGCCGGCCGCTTTGGCAGCCGCAAAATCTGCCAGCGTGCTGATCGGATAAACCCAGCCCTTGGCTGAGAGTGCTTGCAGATGGCCAATCTGCCGCTGGTAACTGGCCCAGGCTTCGCCGGGCCCAAAGTTGCGCACCGCAGCCAGGCCTTCGCCCTGCAAGCCCAGCGTCTGGAAATCGGAGACGGCGGCAAAAGCGGCGGCCGTCAAGCCACCGGCACGCATCTCGGCGATGGCTTTTTGCTCAAAGCTGCCCAGCCTGGCGTAAGCCCACACCAGTCCGGACAGGTTTTCGGCACCGTCGACAAAGCTGCGACCTGGATGGGCATGGGCATCGATGGCTGGGTGGTGCGCCAACAGCGCACGGGCCCGCGCAAGCTCGTCGGGGCTGATCTCAAAGCCGATCGGAGCCGTTCTGGACCGCAGCCACCCATAACCGCCAGCAGCGGCTGCCGCTACCGCAATCCCGCCCACTGTCAACCACCTGCGCCGGTCCAGCCATGCCATGCTTTTGCCCTTTCGGTCGTTCTCACTGCTCTAGGCGTCGCCAGCGGCAAGCCAACTGCCACACGGCCGCCTACACAATGGCGTCTGAATTCACCCCCCTGCCAATGATCGCCGAGCCCCCGCCGCCCAGCCCGCAAACTGCCAATCTGGCGGCGCACACGCCGATGATGCGGCAGTACCAGCGGGTGACTTTCCAGGCCTCGCAGGTTCTATGGATCGTGGCGCAAGTTCTCTCTATCAGTCCCCCTGGAGTCCCGCGGTACCTGGCGGCACCTAGTCCAGTGAAACGGAGAAATCGGATATACGATTTCTCCGTTTCACTGGACTAGACGCAAGTGTTGGCACTTGAACTTGCCACGGGGACGTCGGGTTCGAGGCGCCGAAATGCTGACGCCGGCAGGCGGCCATCGACCCATCAGCGACACCCGTTGCCCTGAATTGCCACGACATCTGCATGCTGCCCCCGCCGGTGCAAACCTGGGCCGCGAACTTGATGCTCAACGTGCTCGAGGCCTGCGTGCCGACCTGGTCGCCCGGCCGAACACTCGCGAGCCTCGGGCGACGCGATCCGATGTACGGGCACATGCTGGTCGAGGCGAAGAAGCTGGCCTACACCGACCTCTTCGCGCACAACGCGGACCCGGAATTCAAACCGCCGCCGATCGACCGCCTGCACTCGCCCGAGTACGTGAAGTCGCTGTGTGCACGGGCCAGCGCGGACCGGGCCTCCGTCATGGCCGCCCCGGTTCGCAGCGCCACGCCCCCTGGCGACACGCGATCGTACTGTCGACGGCTGATCGGATCATGCAGGCCCAGGGCATCGCGCAAATGCTCGTGAACGTGCTCGACCTCGGCGCGAACGCACAGGCGTCGACCGACATGGCGCGCTTCTCGATGCGAAGCGGCCGCTTGCGCGGCCAGTAGGGATCAGCACAAGCGGGGGCAAACGCAGACCCTGCAAGCGCCGACGGCTCCGGCCTTTGAAGTGGCTTGTGTGCGCGTTCAGTCACGCCAATCGGAGCGACGGCAGGTCCGGCCCGTGCGCGCTCACTGCGTCAAAAGACCACGGTCGATTTCAG
>JANOBL010000149.1:0-2123 GCA_031411635.1 Betaproteobacteria bacterium | reverse complement strand
GCATGCGCTCGGCGGCCGAGGCATAGGCCAGGGGGTTGCGTTTGCACTCGGCGAGGTAGTCCTCCAGGGACATTTCCTCCTCACGGGTGCGTTCGTATCGGGCTGCAAAGCTGCTGATGATGTCCATGAGGACCTCCTTGGTCGGACACAGCGTCGATGCGGGGGCAAGCCCCATCGGCGGCGGGGAAGATCTGATGAAGTCCCGGCTTCACAGGCCCAGGCTCCATCAGAGCTTTCCGGTCAGCATGTTTTGCTTTTTTCTATGTCTAAGTCTCCAGCTTCGTTGATCCTGCGCGTGTTGAAAGCGCGATGAAACCCCGCATCCAAGGGCATTTCCTGATTGCCTCTGCCATCACCACTGCAATCTGCGCGCCAGCCTGTCCGGCAGCACTTTTGACCTACAACGCGCGGACCTGGCTTCAAGCTGACAGGCATGCACTGTTGCTGGGCATGATGCGCCGAATCGAGGCAGCGTGCATCGCCTGCAGCCAGCCTTGTCCCCTGTTGCGTGGAGGATGGTGCAGTGGATCACGGCGGGCCGTCGGTTGTGCCGCGGGCGGCCCCACCGGCCCCAAGGACGATGCGCCTCAAGCCGGCAACACATGCCGGCTGTTTTTTTAGCGCTCGGTGGCGCCCAGCTTGTCCAGCAGACCGTTCAGCTCGTCCAACGAGCCAAACGAGATCGCCACCTCGCCTTGTTCACCACGCTTGGTGCTGCGGTGGATGCGGATTTCAACTTGCGCGGTCAGTGCGTCGGCAAGCTGCTCTTCCAGCCGCACGATGTCGCGCGACTTGTCTTTCTTGACCCGCAGCAAGGTGGCCTGGCGGCCGTTGCCCTGGGCCTTGCTGACGAGCTTTTCGGCATCGCGCACGCTGAGCTTCTTGGAGACGATCTCGTTGGCGCTGGCCACTTGCTGGCCGGCTTCCAGGCCCAGTAGCGCCCGGGCATGGCCCATGTCCAGGTCGCCGGCCATCAGCATCTGCTGCACCGGCGGTGTCAGGTTGAGCAATCGCAGCAGGTTGCTGGCGGCGCTGCGTGATCGGCCCACCGCCTGCGCCGCTTGCTCGTGGGTGAGCGAGAACTCGCTGACCAGGCGCTGCAGGCCCTGGGCTTCTTCCAGCGGGTTCAGGTCTTCGCGCTGGATGTTCTCGATCAGCGCCATCACGGCGGCGGCTTCGTCCGGCACCTCCTTGACCAGTACCGGCACTTCGTCCAGGCCGGCCAGCTTGGCGGCGCGGAAGCGGCGCTCGCCGGCGATGATCTCGTAGCCGCTGGCGCCCACCGGGCGCACCAGGATCGGCTGCATGATGCCCTGGCTCTTGATGCTCTCGGCCAGCTCGTACAGCGAGCCCTCGTCCATGCGGGTGCGCGGCTGGTACCTGCCGGCCTGCAACTGCGTGAGCTTCAGCGTGGTGGGGCGCGAGGCGTCGGCCGTCGCCGACTCCGACACCCTGGGGCCGAGCAGCGCTTCGAGTCCTAGGCCCAGGCCCTTGGGTTTCTTGGTGACCATGGGGCTGGATTGTCGGTGATCGGCCGGGGGCGGTGCCATCAAGCTTTAGCGCCGAGATTTTGCCAACCGGGCAACCGCAAAATTTTGGGATTTGTCATTCGCTTGCTTTATTCTTGCGGGTTCACCCGCATTGTGACCAACAGGACAGCGCTATGACTTATCACATCTTCGTCGACGGGCAGGAGGGCACCACCGGCCTGCGCATCCACGAGATGCTGGCCCGCCGCCCGGATGTGGAGGTGCTGCGCATCGCCGCCGACAAGCGCAAAGACAGCGCCGAGCGCGCGCGCTTGCTCAATGCCGCGGATGTGGCGTTTTTGTGCCTGCCCGATGCCGCCGCGCGCGAGGCCGCCGCGCTGGTGACCAATCCCAAGACTTGCGTGATCGACGCCAGCACCGCACACCGCACCGTGCCGGGCTGGGCTTATGGCCTGCCGGAGCTGGTGGCAGGCCAACGCGAGCAACTGCGCGCCGCCAAACGCATCTCCAACCCGGGCTGCCATGCCAGCGCCTTCATCCTGCTGCTGCGGCCGCTGGTGGATGCGGGTTTGGTGCCGTCGTCTGCCAGCCTCTCTGCGACCTCCATCAGCGGTTATTCGGGTGGCGGGAAGA
>JANOBL010000148.1:0-6890 GCA_031411635.1 Betaproteobacteria bacterium | reverse complement strand
TGCTGGGCGTGGCGCTGGGCGTGGTGCTGACGCCCCAGCTGGCAGCCGCCAAGGCGGTGGATGACCAGGCGCGCTACTCCGACCTGCTCGATTGGGGCCTGCGCCTGGCCCTGCTGCTGGCCCTGCCTTGTGCGGTGGCCTTGCTGGTGTTTGGCCAGCCGATGGTGGCCACCTTGTTCCACCGCGGTGCCTTCGACAACCGGGCGGTGTTGATGACCACGCAAGCGGTGATGGGTTGGGGCGCCGGCGTGCTGGGCCTGGTGGCGATCAAGGTGGCGGCGCCGGCTTATTTTGCGCAGCAGGACATGCGCACACCGATGCGTGTGGCCATCGTCGCGCTGGTGTTGACCCAGGTGCTCAACGCCGGGCTGATCGTCGGGCTGGGCATGGGGGTGGCGGCGCTGGCGCTGTCGATCGGCCTGGCCGCCAATGCCAATGCGCTGATGTTGTTGTGGGGGCTGAAGCAGCGTGGCTTGTACCAGCCGGCACCGGGCTGGGCCGGCTTTGCCTGGCGCGTGGGGCTGGCCAGCGGCGCGATGGGGGCAGGCATGGCGCTGGGCGCACGCCAGATCGATTGGTTGATGCTAGGCCGGCACGAGGGCTTGCGCGCTGCGGCGATGGCGCTGGCGCTGCTGGCTGCCGCCGGGGTTTACTTTGGCACGCTGGCGCTGCTGGGGCTGCGGGCGCGCAGTTTTGTGCGCCGGGTCTAGGCCCGCTTGCTGCGCCCTAGACTGCCACCATGAAGCACCTGCCGTCATGAAGCCCCTGCCGTCATGAAGCACCTGCCTGTCGCCCCGCCCACCGCGCTGGCGTACTTCGCCACGCTGGTGGCCGAGGACCCAGGTTTTGCGCTGATCGAGGCCGCGATCTGCGTCGCCCATGACGACCATCCACAGCTTGATGCGCAGGCGGTGCTGGGCGACATCGACCGCCTGGCCGGCCGGCTCAAAGCCCGCGTGCCGGCCGATGCGCCGCCGCTGTACCGGCTGCAGGCGCTGAGCAAGTACTTCTTCGGCGAGCTGGGTTTTGCCGGCAATGTCAACAACTACTACGACCGGCGCAACAGCTATCTGCACGAGGTGCTGGCATCGCGGCGCGGCATCCCGATCACGCTGGCGCTGCTGTATTGCGAGATGGCCACCCAGCTTGGGCTGACGGCGCGTGGTGTGTCTTTCCCCGGGCATTTTTTGATCAAGCTGCGGTTGCCGCAGGGCGAGGTGGTGATCGACCCGTTTGACGGCCGGTCCCTCTCGCGCGACGACCTGAACCAGCGCCTGGGGCCCTACCGAGAGCGGCACGGGCTGCAGGGCGATTTCGAGACCCCGCTGGGTTTGTTTCTGCAGGCCGCGCCGCCGCGTGATGTGTTGGCCCGGCTGCTGCACAACCTGAAGGAAATCCACCGCGCCGGTGAAGATTGGCCGCGCCTGCTGGCGGTGCAGCAGCGGCTGGTGCTGCTGCTGCCGCAGGCGCTGGAAGAACAACGCGACCGCGGCCTGTGCTGGGCCGAGCTGGGCCGCCACGCCGACGCGGCCGACGACCTGGCGGCCTACCTGGCCGGCCGGCCCGATGCCGACGATGCCGCGCCGCTGCGCGAGCGCCTGGCCGAGCTGCGCCGCAGCGGCCGGCCCGGTCTGCATTGACCCCGGCTCCTACAATCCGCCGCTGCTGATGACCCTGACCCCCGCCCAGCGCCAAGCCGGAACCTGGACTGCGATCGCCGGCAGTGCGGCGCTGCTGTTGTGGCTGCTGGCGCCGGTGTTGACACCGTTTGTCGTCGCCGCCGTGCTGTCGTATGTGCTGCACCCGATGGTGGAGCTGCTGGCGGCGCGGCGCTGGCCCCGGCTGTTGGCGGTGTTGCTGGTGGAGGGCATGGCGCTGCTGCTGGCACTGGCGGTGCTGTTGCTGATCGTGCCGGTGCTGGCCAAGGAGTTGCCGCTGCTCAAGGCCCAGGTGCCACCGCTGCTGGACCGGCTCAGCCAAAGCCTGGGGCCATGGCTGGGCCGGCTGGGCATCAATGTGTCGCTGGACATCTTCAGCATCAAGGCCTGGCTGGCCAAGCTGATGGACGCCAACATGGGCGATTGGCTCGACACTGCGCTGGCCTCGGCGCGCATCGGCGGCAGTGTGCTGCTGTCGGTGCTGGGCAATGCCATCCTGGTGCCGGTGGTGCTGTTTTATCTGCTGATGGACTGGAACAAACTGACCCGCCAGGTGCAAAGCCTGGTGCCGCCGCGGATGGGCGACGCGGCGGGTGGTTTTTTCAACGAATGCGATGCCGTGCTGGGCCAGTACCTGCGCGGCCAGTTGCTGGTGATGGCGGTGTTGGCGGTCTACTACACAGCGGCGTTGGCACTGGTGGGTTTTGACCTTGCGGTGCCGGTAGGTGTCTTCACCGGCCTGGCGGTGGCCATTCCCTACGTGGGCTTTGGCCTGGGCCTGGTGATGGCGCTGCTGGCCGCGCTGCTGCAGTTTGCCAGCCTGGCCGGGGTGTTGAAGGTGGCGGCGGTGTATGGCGTGGGCCAGTTGCTGGAGAGTTTTGTGCTGACGCCCCGGCTGGTGGGCGAGCGCATCGGCCTGGGCCCACTGGCGGTGATCTTTGCCTTGCTGGCGTTTGGCCAGTTGTTCGGTTTTGTCGGTGTCTTGATCGCCTTGCCGGTCAGCGCCGTGGTGCTGGTGGCGCTGCGCCGGGCCCGCCAGGCTTACCTGGACAGCCGCTTGTTCAAGGGCTAAGGCCGATGAAGCAGACCCCGCTGCCGATCACGCCGCCGCCCGACGAGGGCTTTGACCAACTGGTGGTGGGTCGCAACGCGGCGGCGGTGTTGCATCTGCAGGCGCTCAAGCGCCACCCCGGCGCCAGCGCACCGGTGTATCTGTGGGGAGGCGCCGGCACCGGCAAGACCCGGCTGCTGCGCGCGCTGGCGGCCTTGCACCAGGCCGATGGCGACCGGGTAGGCTGGTTTGATGCCAGCACCGCCTTGCCCTGGGTGCTGGACCCGGCCTGGCGCTTGCTGGTGCTGGATGCTTGCGACGGCCTGGATGCCGAGCTGCAGCGCGCCGCTTTTACGCTGTTTGTCGAGGCCGAAGCCGCCGGCGTGCAATGGGCGGCGGCCGGCCGGGTGCCGCCGGTGGATTTGCCCTTGCGCGACGACTTGCGCAGCCGCCTGGGCTGGGGCCATGTGTTTGCACTGCAGCCGCTGGCCGAGGGTGAAACCCGGGCCGCGCTGCGCCGCGAGGCCGACCGGCGCGGCATCTTCTTGTCCGACGAGGTGATGGACTACCTGCTGACCCGGCTGCCACGCGACCTGGGCCACTTGATGGCCTTGCTGGCCCGGCTGGACGGTTTTGCGCTGGCCGAGCAACGGGCTGTCACCGTCCCCTTGCTGAAGAAGATGCTGGCGGAAGACAAAACCCCATGAACCTGGCCTTGTTCGACCTGGACGGCACCTTGATTGCCGGTGATTCCGACCACGCTTTTGGCGATTTTGTGGTCGCCCAGGGCTGGGTGGACGCGGCCTTGCACCGGCAGCGCAACGACGCGTTTTACCGCCAGTATTTGGCCGGCACGCTGGACATTGACGAGTATGTGGATTTCGCCACCAGCGCCTGGCGCCATCGCCCGCTGGCCGAGCAGCAGGCGCTGCGCCAGCGCTTCATGGCCGAGGTGATGGCGCCGCAGTTGCTGCCGGCGGCGTTTGCACTGATCGAAACCCACCGCGCTGCGGGTGACCTGATGGCCATCGTCACCGCCACCAACGAGTTTGTCACCCGGCCTATCGCCGATGCGCTGGGCCTGCAGCACCTGATCGCGGTGCAGCTTGAGCGTGATGAGCAAGGCCTGGCCACCGGCCGCATCAGCGGTGTGCCGTCGTTCCGCGAGGGCAAGATCACCCGGGTTCATCAATGGCTGGCCGGCCTGGGCCACCGGCTGGAAGACTTTGAGCACAGCGTGTTCTACAGTGACTCCACCAACGACTTGCCGCTGCTGGAGATCGTGCGCGAGCCGGTGGCCACCAATCCCGGTCCGGCGCTGGCGGCGATTGCCCTGGCGCGGGGCTGGCGCATCCTGAGGTTGTTCGAATGATCAAGAAATTCATCTCCCGTCTGTTGGGCAAGTCGGCGCAGGTCACTGCTGCGGCGGTGGACCCGGCGCCGTTGCCGGTACCCGCTGCGATGGTCATTCCCACCGGCCACCGAATGGAGGTGCCGGCGTCCGAGCACGGCATCAACCCGGCGCTGGTGGACGAGCGCGCCGTCAAGGTGGTGCGCACCCTGCAACAGGCCGGTTACCAGGCCTATGTGGTGGGCGGCGCGGTGCGCGACCTGCTGGTGGGCTTGCGGCCCAAGGACTTTGACGTGGCCACCGATGCCACGCCCGAGCAGGTCAAGAGTCTGTTCAGACGCGCGTTCATCATCGGCCGGCGCTTCCGCATCGTGCATGTGATCCATGGCCGGGGCCGGGATCACGAGGTGATCGAGGTGTCTACCTTCCGCGCCTACATGGACAACAGCGAGGCCACGCAGGTGGCCGGCAACGAGAAGACCAGCAAGGCCGCGCTGGCCGGCTCGGCGCATGCGGTGGATGCCAGTGGCCGGGTGCTGCGCGACAACGTCTGGGGCCCACAGATCGAGGATGCGGCGCGGCGCGATTTCACCGTCAACGCGATGTACTACGACCCCGAGACGCAGACCGTGGTCGATTACCACCACGGCATTGCCGATGTCAAAGCCAAGCTGCTGCGTCTGATCGGCGACCCGGCTACCCGGTATCGCGAAGACCCGGTGCGCATCGTCCGGGCGGTGCGTTTTGCCGCCAAGCTGGGCTTCGGGTTTGAGCCCAGCACCGGCGCGCCGATCTCCGAGACCGCACCGCTGCTGGCCAATGTGCCGATCTCGCGCTTGTTCGACGAGATGATCAAGCTGCTGCAGACCGGCCATGCGCTGGCCAGCATCGCCGAGCTGAAACGCCAGGGCTTGCACCGCAGCATCTTCCCGGTGCTGGACGCGGTGTTTGACGAGGCGCGCAGCACGCCATTGCAGCAAGCCTTCATCCACCAGGCGCTCAGCGACACCGACCGCCGCGTCGGCGAGGGCAAGCCGGTGGCGCCCAGCTTCTTGCTGGCCTGTTTGCTGTGGCACGACGTGCTGGCCGGCTGGCAGCAGCGCCAGGCCGACGGCGAGCATGCGGTGCCAGCGCTGCAGCAGGCCATCGATGCGGTGTTTGATGCACGCATCGGCGATATCTCCGGCCGCGGCAAGCTGGGGGCGGACATGCGCGAGATCTGGATGATGCAGCCGCGCTTCGAGCGCCGGCAGGCCAATACCGCGCTGTCGCTGATCGAACAGGCCAGGTTCCGTGCCGGCTTTGACTTTTTGCGGCTGCGCGCCGACGTGGGCGAGGCGCCGGTGGAATTGGCCGAGTGGTGGGAGGACTTTTCACTCGGCAGCGATGAAGAGCGTGAAGCCTTGCTGGTGGCGGTGCGCGAGGCCCAGCGCACCGCGCCGCGCAAAGCCGCCGTGCCGCGTGTGGCCAAGCCGGTGGCGGTGGTTGCCGAAGGTGCGGATGTGGCTTCCGTCAGCACACCCGATGAGGCACCGGATGAGGCCAACGCCGAGGCCACCGACGCCCCTGCGCGCAAACGCCGCCGGCGTCGGCGCTAGCCGGCTGGCGCTGCCGGGCCAGCGGATGCGCCGGCTGCCGATGGCGGCTGAGGCCAGCTCCCTCCCCCTGGCAGGGGGAGGGCTGGGGTGGGGGTTGGGACTGGCTGGTCTCTGGCATCACCACCCCCATCCCAACCTTCCCCCTGGCAGGGGGAAGGGGCCAATACCGGTTTTCGATGCGTGATGCCGCCTACATCGGCATCGGTGCCAACCTGGGTGATGCACAGGCCACCGTTGCGGCGGCGCTGACGGCACTGGCCCAACTGCCCGGCTGCAAGCTGATCAAAGCCTCAGCCATCTACCGCTCGGCCCCGATCAACGCCAGTGGCCCCGACTTTTTCAACGCCGTGGCCTGGCTGGAAACCTCATTGCCGCCCATCGCACTGCTGGCCGCGTTGTTGGCCATCGAGCAAGACTTTGGCCGCCAGCGGCCGTATCCCAACGCCCCGCGCACCTTGGACCTGGATTTGCTGCTGCATGGCGACACGGTGCTGCAGACCCCCGGCTTGACATTGCCGCACCCACGTTTGCACCAGCGCGCCTTTGTGCTGCAACCGCTGCTGGCACTGGCGCCCAGGCTGGCCGCGCCGGGCCTGGGCCCGCTTGCGCACTGGTTGCCTGGCACCGCCGATCAAGCCATCGAAAAGCTGCCAGAAGCAGCCGCATAGAATCAATGTGACAAATTGATGACTGTTCGATGACTTGCCCGGCACCGCCCCCACGCCGAGCCCCCTGGAGTTACCCGATGTTTTTTGCCAAGCTGCTGCCACGCGAAGGCAAATTTTTCGAACTGTTCAACGAGCATGGCAAACACATCGTGGTGGGCGCACGCGCCTTCATGGCGATGGTGCAGCATTACAGCGACGAAACCTTGCGCGCCAAGTACGCGGCCGAGGTCGACAGCGCCGAGAAGCAGGCCGACCGCATCACCGCCGAGGTGCACCGGCTGCTGCACAAGACCTTCATCACGCCGATAGACCGCGAGCAGATCCACGGCCTGATCAACGCGATGGACGACATCCTGGACCTGCTGCAGGATTCATCCGAGGTGATGTCGCTGTACGACTTGAAATCGGTCAGCGACGACGTGCTGCGGCTGGGCGAGATATCGGCCAAATGCTGCGAGCGGGTGCAGCATGTGGTAGGCCTGCTGCCGCAGCTCAGCCAGGCCAGCGTGGCCGAAGCCGCGCTGAAGACCTGCGAAGAGATCGACCGGCTGGAGAGCGACGCCG
>JANOBL010000147.1:0-8184 GCA_031411635.1 Betaproteobacteria bacterium | reverse complement strand
AACGCCGGCCAGCCGGCCCGGCCGGCGTTTGCCGGGCAAGCGCTCCAAGGGAACCAGGCGGGCATAGGGCTTGCCCCCTTTGGCGAGGATGATTTCTTCACCGGCATGGGCCTGGTCCAACAAGCGGGACAGGTGGGTCTTGGCTTCGTGGACATTGATCATGGTGCGCATGATCTACTTAGTCTAGTTAATGGACCAAGTCAGTGTAGCGCCAGTGGGGCGCCTCTGCCACCCAGCCTGGCCAGGCGGCTGCATGAAGCCGGTCCGCGCACCTCCGAATCAGGGCCCGGTTCGCGCTGCAGGTCATCGGCGCTGGGCCTGTGCAGGCGCACCAACAAGCTCATGGCCTGGCCGTGACGGGTGGCAGCGACCGGCGAGCCGTCATCGATGGAGTCCGCCAAGGCAGCCCTGAAGTCACGGATGCCAACGCTCGGTGCGGCTGTGGTGGGGATCTTCATTCGGTGTCCTCAAGGGCCGGGCAGCAGCCCTAAGATTTCGCGTTCTGACAGATGTGTAAGCAAAAACCGAACGATGGCCTATCGACACAGTGCCACGGCCGGCCCGACGCGGTAGTGGTGGGCGTTTTCAAAAGCACCCTGGCCTGCGCCATAGTGGCAAAGAAGGCCGGCGTCCCGGTTGCCCCTATGGAGGCCGGCCTGCACAGCGGCGACATGGCATGCCCGATGAGATGAAGCGCATCGACACCGATTCGATCAGTGACTGGTTGTTCGTCAGCGATCCAAGCGGCCGGCAACGCCTGAAGCGCGAGGGCCATGCTGATCGCGCTGCAGCCCTGCATGAGCATTCTCAAGCCGTGGAAAGACACCACCATGGTGCCGGCCAACATGCGGTCAAAGGGTCACGCTGAGCCACCGCGTATGCGCCCACCTTCGTCGCCCATCCATTGCCGCGCAGCGGCCGACAACTGCGCATCGTCGGTCAACCACCATAGCCGTACGTGGGTGTCCAGCAGCAGCCGCATCAGCGCGGCTCCCAGCCTGCCAGTTCGTCGTCTGGCAAGGGCTCGAAGAAGGCCGGGTCCACCGCACCGGCCGGGCGGCACGGCCGGGCCTGCAACACTCCGGCGCGGGCAGCCAGCCGCCGCTGGCAAGTGTGCAGGCGTCGCAGAAAGCATCTCGATTGACAGCTCGCCCGCCGCACGATTACAGACTGCTACAGATTGGCCTTGCTTTACAGGCTATTTCCCTCAATTAGGGTGCTGAGTTGTCGATAGTCCGTCCACGGCCATTTACTCTTCCGCGAGTGCCTTTCGGCAAACAGCAGCGCGCTGGCATTCACACAACAGGCTGCACAGCCCCATAGCCAGGTTCCTGCGCTTGAACCTTCTAGAACTGGTATCCCATGCACTTACCCGCCCTGCACAGTCCACTTAACGTGACTATTTCCCTGGTGACGGCTGCATGTCTGCAGCTTGGCGGCTGCGGTGGCGGCGGCAGCGGCCCAGACACCACCAGCAGCGTGGCCGGCATCGCCCCGGCAGTCGCAACGTCAGTAGCGGCCACAGTGACAGGCGGTGCCAGTGCGGCTGGCACAAGCTCGCAAGTGCTGCTCGTAGAAGCCGCGACGGCCGACCAGTCCCTGGCCCAGGCCATGCTGGCAAGCCAGGCCACAACGGAAACCACACCACTCGCTGCGACGGCATCGGTCACCCCTTCACCTGCCACTGCCAACGACGGCGCGATAGTCACCCAGGTCGAAGCCTTGGCGGTCAGCAGGCTCACCAGCCCAGAAGTCTCGCCCAGGCAAGTGAGCACCGCCACCGGCGCGGCGGTCTACTACGTTGACAGCCGCATCGGCAACGACAGCAACAACGGGCTGCTTGCCACCACCGGCACGGCCGGCAATGGGCCCTGGCGCAGCCTGTCAAAACTACGGACAGCCAGCTTGGCTGCGGGCGACACCGTCCGATTGACCTGTGGCAGCGAGTGGGCCGAGACCCTGAAGCTGGCAGCGTCGGGCACCGTCAGCATGCCCATCACGGTGGCCGCGCATCCGGCCGGATGCGCCGCGCCGCCCTTGATCAACGGTGCGGTCACGCTGCCGACGGCCCAGTGGAGCCTGTACCGGGGCAACATCTACAAAACCACGCTGGCCAGCATGCCAGGCCAGGTCTATGCCACCAATGGCACCATGACCCAGGCCCACCACCCTAATCGCGGCCATGACAGCAAGGTGCCAGATTCTCTATACCTTCGGCTGGCCACCGATTCCGACAGCCTCCTGGTCAACGGTCGGCCCAGCAGCAGTTTCCTCACCACCGGCAGTGACCTGACGCTGCCAACGGGCGCCACGCTGGCACAAGGCACCCAACTGCGCGTGCGCAGCACCGCCTGGGCCATCGAGGACCACCAGATCAGCAGCGTCAGCGGCAGCCGCATCACGCTGGCTGCAAACAGCACCTACCCCTTGCAAGCGGGTTGGGGCTACTACCTGTTGGGCCAGCTGTGGATGCTTGACTCGCCTGGCGAATGGCACTACGACGCCGCCAGCAAGACCCTGTATGCCTGGATGCCCGATTCGACAGTGCCAAGCAACACCACGGCGGCCACGCAATTGGCCACCGGCATCGACCTGTCGGCCCTGAGTTTCATCACCATCGACGGCCTCGGCGTGCAGCGCGTCGATACCGCCATCAACCTCAAGAGCAGCATTGGCGTGGTGCTGCGCAACAGCCGACTGCAGGACATCACCTTGCAAGGCATCGACGCCACGGCCAGCCAGGCCATCACCATCGACGCCAATACCCTGACACGCATCGGCGGCGACGCCATCACCGGTCAGGACGATGTGCTGCCAGCGGCCAGCGGCATGCGCGTCACCGGCAACACCCTCAGCGACATCGGCGTGGTGATGAGCGGCGAGACCGCACTCAACCTGCCGCGGCGCACCCGCGCCGCGATCCGCCCGGGCGCCAATGCGGTGGTCAGCGGCAACACCGTCACCAACATGTCCTACATCGGCATCTGGCCGCTGGCCAACGCCACCATCAGCAACAACGGCTTGTCAGGCGCCTGCACGCAGCTGGATGACTGCGGGGCCATCTATGTGAGCGGTGTCAACAACAACAGCACCATCAGCGGCAACCTGGTGCAGCGCTCGCGCGGCGCGTTGGCCGGCAAGGCCCCGGCGGCGGCTTACACCCAGGCCCAGGGCATCTACCTGGACGACCATTCATCGGGGGTCAAGGTCACGGGCAACACCGTGACCGACACCGACAGCGGCATCCACATGCATGTGGCGTTCAACAACACCGTCTCGGGCAACAAGCTCTACGGCAATCGCAACAACCAGCTGTGGATGCAGGAAACCCACAACATCCTCAACCGGCTGGGCGATCTGTACGGCAACACCATCAGCGGCAACCAGATCGCCGCCACCAGCGCCAGCGCCCGCGGCCTTTACCTGGACACCCAGATCACCGACACCAGCCGTTTCGGCAGCTTTGATCTCAACCGCTACTTCGACACCGTCTACCCGCTGATGGCCGAGGAGCGCAGCCCCACGCAAGTCACCCGCTACACACTGGCTGACTGGCGCGCAGCCAGCTTTGGCGGCGTGCCCCGCACGCTGGATGCCAACGGCACCGGCACCAGCCAGACCCGCTTTGCATCGGTGCGGATGAACGGCAGCAACATCGTGCCCAACACCAAGCTCATCACCAACACCGTGGGCTGGACCTCCTGGAACGCCACCGCGCCCATGGGCAGCTTTGTGCGCGAGGCCTGCACGCCTGGCTGGTGCCTGCGCTATGTGGCCGGCGGCTCGGTCAGCCTGCTGTCGTCGCCCAACTTCAGCACGGTGGCGGGCAACTGGTACCGCATCAGCTTCGATGCCGCCACCGGCGCGGACGGGCAGCTGCTGAACGTGCTGGTGCGCCGCGGCGGTGGTGGCAGCAACGGCTACGAGACGCTCAGCGACCGTTCGCTCAACGTCACGGCCGGACGCAGCTTCAAGCGCTACAGCGCCGTCTTCAAGGCCACCAAGACCGTGAATGCCGCCGACGCGCTGACCAAAGACCTCGGTGCCCGGGTGGACGTACAGAACATCCAGCCCGGCCAGACCGTCACCCTTGCCAACCTGGAACTGGTGCCCATCGTGCCGGCTGAGGCCTTGACGCGCAGCGACCTGCTCGTCAACGCCAATGCCAACCCGACGCAGGCCAGTTGCCCTGCCAGCGGCGCGCAAATTGCCCTGTGCGCCATCTACGTGCGGCTGTCCGACAACCAACCTGTGACCTGGCCCTACTACCTAGGCCCGCGCAGCAGCGAGATCATCTACACCCGCGATGCCAGGCTGGTGGACAGCGACGGCGACGGCATACCCGATGACCAGGATGCCTGCGCCGGAACCGCTGCCGGACAGGCCGTCAACAGCCGAGGCTGCGCCCTGGGCCAGAGTTGACATCGGGGCCACAAGCGCTGGGGACGGCACCCATCCCGGGTGACAATCCAGGCATGCCCCGAGCGCCTGCCCCTTGCCGCCCATGAGTTTGCCGCTGCCAGGCGTGACAAGCCGCAAGACGGCCCCGGTGCTGGGGGCCCCGATCGATGTGATCTCGGTCGCGCAGGCCGTGGCGCGCATCGCCCAGTGGGCGGCCGCGCGCGAGAGCCGGATGGTGTGCATCTGTAACGCCCACTCGGTGGTGACGGCCGCGCAGGACGCCAGCTTCCTGGGCGTGATCCAGCGCGCTGATCTGGCCACGCCCGACGGCGCGCCGGTGGCCTGGATGCTGCGCCGCCAGGGTGCGCCAGGCCAGCGCCGTGTCAGCGGCCCCGACTTGATGCTGGACTACTGCGCACATGCCGCTGCCATTGGCCAATCCGTCTATCTGCTGGGCAGCACCGCCGACACGCTGGCCCGCCTGCAACAGCGCCTGCGCCAGCGTTGGCCGACGCTGCAGATTGCCGGCGCGATGTCCCCTCCCTTTCGCGCCCTCAGCGATGCCGAAGACGCCCAGATAGTGCAGGCCATCAATGCATCAGGCGCGAGCAGCGTGTGGGTCAGCCTGGGCTGCCCCAAGCAAGAGCGATGGATGGACGCCCACCGCGGCCAGGTGCAGGCGGTGATGATCGGCGTGGGCGCAGCCTTCGACTTCCATGCCGGCACGGTGGCCCGCGCACCACGCTGGATGCGCCACAACGGGCTCGAATGGCTGCACCGCCTGGCCAGTGAGCCGCGCCGGCTGTGGCGGCGCTATGCGATCACCAACACCGCCTTCATCCTGCGGGCGGCCCGGCAGTTGCTGTCGGGGCATTGAAACGGACTCAGATGCAAGTGCCTGCACCAGACCTTGCCCGTGCCGGGTCTGACACTGCACACCCTTACCCGGTGCTGGTAGTGCACAACACCTACCAGCAACGCGGTGGCGAGGATGCCGTGGTCGAGGCTGAGGTCAGCCTGCTGCGGCAGAACGGCCATCCGGTGCACGAATACCGGCGCAGCAACGATGACATCAAGCAAATGGCAAGCGCCAGTGCCGCGCTGCAGGCGGTGTGGTCGCGCCGAACCATCCGGGATGTCACTGCACTGATTCAAGCGCAGCGGCCGGCGCTGGTGCATGTGCACAACAGCTTCCCGCTGGTATCGCCCTCGGTGTACTGGGTGGCAGCGCAGCACGGCCTGCCGTTGGTGCAAACACTGCACAACTTCCGCCTGATCTGCCCACAGGCCATGCTGCTGCGTGATGGCAAGGTTTGCGAAGACTGCGTGGGCCACGTGCCCTGGCGGGCCGTGCAACATGCCTGCTACCGCGGGTCCACCGCGCAGAGCCTTGTGGCGGCCGGCGTATTGCAGAGCCATCGGCTGCTGGGAACTTGGCAACACAAGGTCACCCGCTACATCGCGCTCAACGATTTCTGCCGTGAACGATTCATTGCGGGTGGCCTGCCGGCCGAGCGTATCCACGTGAAGCCGAACTTCATTGATCTGCCGCCTGCAGCACCGCAGCCGCGCAGTGGTTTTCTCTTTGTCGGCCGCTTATCAGCGGAAAAGGGCTTGAAAACGCTGGTTGAGGCGATGCGCCAAACCCACTCGGCATGCCGTTTGAGCGTCATTGGCAGCGGGCCTGAGGCCGGCCAATTCGAGGGCCAGGCACGCATCGAGTACTTGGGGCAGCAGCCACGCAACCAGGTGATCGAGGCCATGCGCAGCGCCACGGCTGTGGTGGTGCCCAGCATTTGGTATGAAGCCTTTCCGCTGGTGATTGTCGAGGCGCAGGCCTGCGGCACACCGGTGATCTGCAGCCGCATCGGCGCGATGCCCTCCTTGGTGACACACGGTGAAACCGGCCTTCACTTCACCCCTGGCGACGCCACCTACCTGGCCGAAACCTTGAACTGGGCACAGTTCAACCCCGAGGCGATGGCAACCATGGCGCAACAGGCCCGCGCGCACTACGAGCAACACCTCACCAGCGCCAGCAACTACCGGCAACTGCGCAGCATCTATGACGGTGCGATCAGCGCGGTAGCAGGTGCCCAAGACACCTGAAGGCCGGGCCACGCCAATGCAACACACCGTCAGCATCGTGCAACGCCGTTTGCCCCACTACCGGCTACCCCTGTTCGAGCGCATGCGCAGCACCTTGCAGGCGCAGGGGGTGAGGTTGCGGCTTCTCCACGGCGTGCCCACCGCCAGTGAGCGCAGCAAGAACGACAGCGGGCATCTGCCCTGGGCCGAGCCCCTGGCCACCCGCTACTGGCTGAACGACCGCGTCTGTTGGCAACCCTTCACGCAACTGACCGCCGGCAGCGACCTGGTCATCGTCAGCCAAGAGAACAAACTGGTCAACAACCTGCTGGCACTGGCCCGACCCTGGCGCAGTGGGCAGATGGCGTTCCTAGGCCATGGCCGCAACATGCAGTCAGGCCGACCCGACGGCACTCTGGAACGCTTCAAGCGCTGGACCACGACCCAGGTCGACTGGTGGTTTGCCTACACCGACCTGAGTGCCCGATTTGTGCAGGACGATGGCTTCCCGGCCGGCCGCATCACGGTGTTAAACAACAGCATCGACACCACCGACCTGCGCGCCGCCGTGGCCCGCGCCCGTCAAAGCCCGCGCGAAGCCCTGCGGGCCGGGCTGGGCCTGGCACCCAACGGCCCGCTAGGCGTTTTCGTTGGGTCGCTTTATGACTCCAAGCGGGTGCCATGGCTGATCAGTGCTGCCGAGGCAATCCAGGCTCAGGTTCCGGACTTTCAATTGGCCATCGCAGGCGAAGGCCCGGACAAGGCAGCTGTGGATGTTGCCGCTGCACGTAGCAGCTATGTGCATGGGTTGGGATCGGTGCGCGGCGAGCGCAAGGCCCAGTTGCTGGCTGCTGCCGATGTGATGCTCAACCCTGGGCTGGTGGGCCTGGGGATCCTGGATGCCCTGATCGCCGGGTTGCCGATGTTGACCACCGACTGCGGCCTGCACTCCCCTGAAATCGCCTACCTGCAATCGGGTGACAACGGCCTGATGACCGCCGACGACCTGGCAACGTTTGTGGACGCGGTGGTGAACCTGCTGCTAGACCCGGCACTGGCACAGCGCCTGCGAACCGGTGCGCTGCGGGCTGGCGAGCGGTACTCAATCGAGCACATGTCGGACCGCTTTTGCGCCGGCATCCAACAATGCCTGGGCCAGGCGCGCCAAACTTGAACTTCGCCACAGGCCCAACCGCACCATGCGCAACCTCGGTCAACAATGAAAATCAGCGCGTTGCTTAATAAAACTGCCAATCCAACAACAGCCACCGTCACAAATGGTTAACCCGCCACCACGCCACCGCCGTTCACCACAGGCCTGAAGCCGCCACCCGCATGCTGTTCACCACCTCTTGGGACGATGGCCACCCGTTGGACGAGCGGGTGGCAGACCTGTTGGCGCGGCACGGGTTTCAAGGCACCTTTTACGTGCCTTTAAGCAACCGCGAAGGCCTGCCGGTGCTGGCCCCTGCCGCCTTGCGCCGGCTGGACGCCGGCTTCGAGATCGGCTCGCACACCCTGGACCATTGCTACGCCAACACCGTGCCAGCCGCTGAATGGGCGCAGCAGGTAGGCGACGGCAAGGCTGGGCTGGAACACCTGCTGGGCCACCGGGTGGCCGGCTTTTGCTACCCCGGCGGCAAGCTGCGGCCGGGGTCGAAGGCCAGCGTGAAGGCCGCAGGCTTTGCCTATGCC
>JANOBL010000146.1:0-5435 GCA_031411635.1 Betaproteobacteria bacterium | reverse complement strand
CATCGACGTAGCCTTTGGGCTTGTCGATCTTGGGACCACGTTTGCTGGTGACGACTTGCCTGGGCAAGATGCGGCGCGCCAGACGCAGCAGCTTGTCGGCCAGCGCTTGCGCGGTGGGCTCGGCTGCCGTTGGCCAGTGTTCGGCGGGCACCGCAATGAGCATGCCCTCGTAGCCGCTCTTGACGTGCTCGGCCAGGTGATAGGTGGAGACCTCCAACTCCGGCTGTTCGTCGCGGTGCGCGCGCTCCACGGCGCGCTGCAGCAGCGACAGCACGTTGTACGCCAGCACCGCCACCGTGAAGCCCAGCAGGGCGGCCCTGGGATGGCCCAAGCTCTTGATCTCGCTGTGCAGCACCGATTCCAGACGCTGGAACATGTTCTCGATGCGCCAGCGCTTGCGGTACAGCGCGGCAATCGTCGCCGCATCAACCGTGCTCGGCAGATTGGTCCACAGCCGGATCGTGGTGTCGCCCGCCTCTGTTGGGGTGTCCAATTCGATCTCGATGCAGCGCCAGGCCTGTATGGGGGCGGGGGCCGCAGTGTCGTGGATGGCCTGGACTTCAAGGGTTCGTTCTCGCAGTCGACCGGTGTCGATGCGCGTGTGCTCGACCCACTCGCCGTGCCGCACCAGGCGCGGGTGGCGCGCGTGTTCGCGCACGATGAAGCTTGCCCCCGCCTGGCTGAGACCTTGCGTGATCGCCAGAGTGCAGAAGTGCCGGTCGGCGATCCACAACTGCCCGCTCTGGGCACCGTCAATCAAAGGCTGCACGCCCACGCGTTCGCTTTCGTGCGCGTCCTCGCAGGCGACCACATCGCACACCAGGCCCAGATCCGGGTCGTAGACCACCAGGGAGTGTCCTGGAAGCGCTGCACCCCGCTGTCCGCGCAGCGCTTGGAGCCGCTTCTCGCTGGCCGGCAAGTGATTGCCGTCAACGATGCGCAACTGCCAGCCCGGCAGGCTGGCCTGCCCGTCAAGTTGTGCGGCAACAGGCATCAGGCGCTGCGCGCTGCCACGCACGAGCCCGCGCAGCACCGCCGGCTCGGTACGCTTGAGCTTGTCGTACAGCGCCGCCAACGACACTGGTAGGTTTTCCAGCTTGCGCGCCGCCGCATGCAGCGACGGCCGCAACCCCAGCGTCACCAGCGTCATCAACTCCACGATGGTGGAGAACATCAGCTCCCTCGGATACTGACGCTGGCGGTGCTCCTCGAACACCTCGTCCACCCACGCAGCCGGCATCGCCTGCTCCAATGCCAGTCGCGCCATCACGCATGCTGGCGCATGCTGCTCGAATCGCTCAACAACGGCCTGCCACACTTTCGATCTCCCGATTCATCAATCGAATCAAAAGCGTACAGCAGATTCCTCAACAAGACTTTGAAAGGGGTGGCCCTCAGGGGCTTTTCCCCCCAGCAAGACCGAGACTGCGTCGACGTCGCTTTCAGCTTGTGCTCGAAGAAAGCCGTCGCCTGCGAGCCACCCAGACCCGCGACCGCCGTAGTCCCCGCATGGTCAAGCGCCGTAACTCACCCTACGCATCACATGACCCCACGGCACCAACTCGGGTGCCGATCGACTGCGCGCCTCAGCCGCTGCCAGCAATGCCCGCGCCCGCAGCAAAACCGAAGGGCAAGGTCAACACCAAACAACCTTGGTCGCCAACAAATCCAAGCGGGGCATTTGGCTTCTAAACTAACAGTATCGAGACCTGACCCCAACCGTGACCCCTCCAACCGCTCTTGACCCCAACCGCTCTGGACCCCAACCGCTCTGACCCCAACCGCTCACAACCGCTCAGCGGCTGGATGGCGCTGGAGCAGCGGCAGCGCCCGCACTCACCCTGCCTCGCGTCCCAATGTCGTTGGCTCTCGCCTCTATAGAAGTTGAGCGCCCGAGTTCGACACTTCCCGGCCCTCCGGCAATCCGGATTTCAATTCTGACAATGACTTGGGCGTGGTTTTATGAGATTTCTGTAGTGGCACGTTTGTAACTGACAGGTATTGGCACTATCCTGCCTGTCGGCTACACTCGCAGGCCATGTTCATCAAGCTCACCCGGTCCGGCGGTCGCAGCTACGCCCAGCTGGTTGAGTCCTTCCGTGATGAGCAAGGCCGCCCCCGGCAGCGCACCCTGGCCACACTTGGCCGCAGCGATGAAGTCGGCGGCCAGGTCGATGCGTTGCTGCAGGGCCTGCTGCGTCTGAAGGGGCGCCCAGCGTCGCTGGCCTCACCCCCGCAGGTGCAGTTCGAGTCTGCGCTCGCCTTGGGCGATGTCTGGGCGCTGCACCAGCTCTGGCACGAGTTGGGTTTTGATCGACTGCATGCTGTCTTCCGCCGGGCGCGCTACACCACCCCGGTGGAGCAGGCCATCCGGGTGATGGTGTTCAACCGGCTGTGCGATGCTGACTCCAAGCTCGGCGCGCTGCGTTGGTTGCAGACAGTGGCGCTGCCCGATGTCCAAGCGGATGCGATCACCTATCAGCACCTGCTGCGCAGCATGGACGCATTGATGGACCACCAGGCCAGCGTGGACGATTGCGTGGCCCAGTTGTTGCGCCCACTCATTGATGAACAGTTATCGGTGGTGTTCTATGACCTGACGACCATCCGGGCCGAGGGCTTGAGCCAGCAGGGCGGCGATGTGCGCAAGTTCGGCATGTCCAAGGAAGGCATCGTCGCGCGGCAATTCATGCTTGGCGTGGTGCAGACGGCCGATGGCCTGCCGATCTACCACGAGGTGTTCGACGGCAACGCCAGCGAAGGCGCCACGCTCAAGCCCACGCTGGAGCGGGTGCTGCAGCGCTACCCGCATGTGCGCCGGCTGGTGGTGGTGGCCGACCGGGGGCTGTTGTCGCTGGACAACCTGCAGATGCTCAGCGAACTAAAGCTGCCGGGCGGGCGGGTGCTGGAGTTCATCCTGGCCGTGCCCGGCCGGCGCTTTTGTGATTTCGTCGAACTGTTGGCGCCGCTGCAAGCCAAGGCCGAGGGCTCAGCAGCCGAGGTGATCGACGAGCTGCGTTGGCAAGGCCATCGCCTGGTGGTGGCGCACAACCCCGAGCAAGCGGGCGAACTCACCCAGCGTCGGCGTGATCGCTTGGCCGCATTGCAAGTGCGCGCCCAGGCGCTGAGCGGCAAGCTCGATGCACAAGACCAAGGCCAGACCCAGCGTGGGCGCAAGCTGTCCGACAGCGGCGCCAAGGCCCGCTTCTTCCACGAGGTGTGCGAGGCACACCTGGCCAACATCATCCGCGTGGACCTGAAGGCCGAGCTGTTCAGCTACGACATCGACCAGGCCGCTCAAGCGCGCACCGAGGCCATGGACGGCAAGCTGCTGCTGGTGACCAACGTGCCCGACCTGGGCGTCGAGCAAATCGTGGCGCGCTACAAGAGCCTGGCCGACATCGAGCGCGGCTTCCACGTGTTGAAGTCCGAAATCGAGATCGCGCCTGTGTTCCACCGGCTGCCCGAACGCATCCGGGCGCACGCCAGCATCTGCTTCATGGCGCTGGTGCTGCACCGGGTGATGCGCCAGCGCTTGAAACTGGCTGGCAGCAGCTTGTCACCTGAGGCGGCGCTGCGGCAATTGCGACGAGTGCAGCGTCACCGGGTGCGCATCGACGGCGCCGAGCCCATCGTCGGCATCTCCACCATCCACCAGGACCAGGCTGAAACCCTGGATGCACTAAAGATCAAGAAGCCCAGCCTCGACGCTCAAATATCCTTGCTGTAGTGGCGCGTCGCAAGCGTGCTGCTATACAAATCAAGGACTTGGCGCGGTTGGTGTCGAACTCGGGTGAGCGGAATTCATTCTTTAATCCAGCCGCCATTTGTACTCTACCTTCACAGACGCCGATATCGCATTTCCTGAAGAATCTCGGGCAGGCTTGAAGCAGACTTCCTTGAAGTGTTCGAACGTAGCGCTATCGAGGGTCTTGGAACCGCTGGACTCGAGTAGTTCAACTGCTGAGACGAAGCCGTCCGGCGCTACTGTGATCTTGACCTTGGTCGTGCCTTGCTCACCACGGCGTGCCGCAGCAACTGGGTATTCTGGCAAAGTACATTTGCATCGGGGTGGCAGATTGGTGTTTGCGCATTCTGTTTTTGAGCCTGTGGGTGAGGGAGCTTGCGCGTACGCCGCAACGAAGGCAACTGAGGCGAGCGTAAACGCGAGTATCTGACGGAGGTACATGATATCTATGACGTCCAACTTTTAGGCGCACCTGCGAGTTGCGACAAAGCTTGGCCTGTGTGACGCCTAACCCATTGCGAAGTGCCGCTAATTGCTGGCGCAATCGCCATCACCCAAGGTAGGGGCCGTATTCGGTAGCTCCGCGCCTACGGATCTGTGGACAGGGTGCCCGGCGCCGGCACTCCTACGCCGCCAGTGGATTTGGCCGCCGCAAACCATTCAACATGATAATTGCCTTGGCGGCCGAAGTAAGTTACGCGTTGCCCACGCAAAAACGCAAAGTATCCGGCAACACCAGCGGCGGCGGCCCGCTGTGAGAAGTCTTTGAATTTCTGCCCATTGTTTTGACTGTCTCGAATTGCATCCTGTAGCGCACGCGCGTCAAAGTCTTTGGCTATTGACGGAAAGCCATCGAGTGTCAAGGGCGATGTGACAACACCGCCCGCTTCGCTGTAGAACGCTATTTGAGACGAAACATAATCTACGTGATAATACTCAACGCCTTCCGCGACAAGGCTCCCAACGATTTCCGGGAAAGGCATGGCACCAGACAGAGTTGCTTGGGCTAATTCGTGAATGTGATTGGCATTCATGGCTTCGGCAAATTTAAGAGCGGTCAAAGGGGCAGGTGCAAATTCTGACGCTCAACCCGTGTTGCAAGCATGCGCTTCCCCCTCGTGGCCCCGGCCCCGGCGCGCCGCCTTGGGCAGCCCGGCGCCAGCGGACTATTCTGCTGTGGGAGCGCGCGACCTAACCTGCCACACCCGCCCGCGCCAGCATCGCATGCAGCAGCACATTGCAGCCGGCCGTGATGTGCTCGGGCTTGGCGTCTTCGATCTCGTTGTGGCTGATGCCGTCTTTGCAGGGGATGAAGATCATGCCGGCCGGCGCCAGCCTGGCCATGTACACGGCATCGTGGCCGGCGCCCGAGACGGCGCGCATGTTGCTGTAGCCTAACTGCTCGGCGGCACGGGCCACGGCATTGATGCAGTCTGGATGGAAGGGCTGGGCCGGATAGGCCGAGACGGGCGTGATCTCAATCGGCAGCCCACTCTCGGCGCTGAGCCTGGCGGCCACCGCGCGGATGTCGGCGTCCATCAACTCGCAGATGTCATCGCTGGCGTTGCGCAAGTCGATGCTGAACTTGACCCGGCCCGGGATCACGTTGCGGCTGTTGGGAAACACCTGCACCATGCCCACCGTGCCGCGCCCATGCGGCGGATGGCGGTGGGCGCAGGCCACCACC
>JANOBL010000145.1:0-1538 GCA_031411635.1 Betaproteobacteria bacterium | reverse complement strand
GGACCTGGCCTTGGTCTTGCTCTACATGGTGGGCAGCCTGCTGTTTCGAAAGAACACCGGGGTGCTGGTGGGCGCAGTCACCTTCGCCTATCTGTGGGGTGCTGATTGGAAAGACCGCTTTGTCCGTCTGCCCAGCTTTCGCTGGAAGCTGATTGCCGTGTGTCTGCTGGTGCTGCTGGCGGCGCTGGCAGCTTTTGCGGCCATCCGTCTGGGCAAACCCGATTTGCTTCCCACTGGCAACACGGCATTCCGCCTGACCACCTATGCCATCGCTTGGGAGCGCTTCATTGCCTCACCCATCTGGGGCTCGGCCTTCATGGCCGAGTCCACCAGCCGCTTTACCGGCTTTGACACCGGTGTGGCGCGCAATGTGCTGCCCACCCACAGTGACTGGCTGGACATCCTGGCCAACGGTGGCGTCATAGGCGCCCTGCTCTGGTTGGCCGGCATCTGGCTTACCTGGCGCACCGTGCGCCGGGTGAATGCCGCTGCCGCCAGCCGCCAGACCCTGGCCTTGATCCATTGCCTAGCATGCATTTTTTTGGCGGCGTTGCTGTCGTGCATGTTCAACCCCTTGTTGAGCCAGCCCGTCGTTGCCCTGATGGCGTGGTCGTCCTGGGGCCTGTGCATGGGCCTGGCCCTGCGGTACGCAGCACCCCGGCCCATCACGGCCTTGACACATGGCTGACCTGCCCACCATTTCCATCGTCACCTGCAGTTATCAGCAGGGCAGGTTTCTCGGCGCCACGATGCGGTCGGTACTGGACCAGGCCTACCCCGGCCTGGAGTACATCGTCGTCGACGGCGGGTCCACCGATGGCAGCACCGATGTGATCCGCCAGCATGCAGCGCGCCTGGCCCATTGGGTGTCGGAGCCTGACGCCGGCCAGACCGACGCGCTGTGCAAGGGCTTTGACCGTGCCACCGGGGATGTGATGGGCTGGCTGTGTTCAGACGACCTGCTGGTGCCGGGCGCCCTGGCCCAGGTGGGGGCCTACTTTGCCGCCAACCCCGAGGTGCAGGCGGTGTGTGGCGACGCGCTGTGGATAGACGCCCAGGGCCGCTACCTGCGGCCCAAGAAGGAGATGGACTTCAACCGCTTCGCGTTCCTGTTCGACCACAACTTTGTGGCCCAGCCGTCGATGTTCTGGCGGCGCAGCCTGTACCGGCAAGTGGGCGGGCTGGACCGCAGCTTCAACCTGGCAATGGACAGCGACCTGTGGGAGCGCTTCTCACGCACTACCCGCATCGCCCACGTTGCGCAGTACTGGTCGTGCATGCGCTACTACCCTGAGCAGAAAACCCGTTCGCTCAAACCCCAGGCCCAGCGCGAGGACGCCCTGATCCGCGCGCGCAGCCCGCTGGCAGCCCAGCCTGCGCTGCTGCCGCTGCTGCGGTGGCTGGCCCGCGGCCGCCGCATTACCGGCAAGCTGGTAGCCGGTGGCTACGGCGCGCGGCCCGACCCGGCACTGGTGGCCGCCGTGGAGGCTTACCACCTGGGCGGGGCCGGCACATGATCCTGGGCGCTGCCTGGCCCG
>JANOBL010000144.1:0-30470 GCA_031411635.1 Betaproteobacteria bacterium | reverse complement strand
GCCTTGGCCTTGATGCGCCTGCTGCCCGAGAACGGCGCCGTCACCGCCGGCGAGGTCGATCTCGAAGGCATCGACGTGCTGTCCTTAAGCGAGGCCCGCATGCGCGGCGTGCGTGGCGCACGCATCGGCATGATCTTCCAGGAGCCGGCGACGAGCCTGAACCCGGTGATGAAGATCGGCCAGCAGATCGTCGAGGCCATCGAGGCCCACACCGAGCTGCGCGGCTAGGCGGCGCGCGCCAAGGCCATCGACTGGCTCAAACGCGTCGGCATTCCCGAGCCCGAGCGCCGCATCGACGAGTACCCGTTCCGCATGAGCGGTGGCCAAAAGCAGCGCGTGATGATTGCAATCGCGCTGGCCGCCGAGCCCGACTTTCTGGTCGCCGACGAGCCCACCACGGCGCTGGATGTGACGATCCAGGCCCAGATCCTGGATTTGCTGAAAGACTTGCAGCGCGAAAAGCGCATGGGCATGCTGCTGATCACGCACGACCTGGCGGTGGTGTCCGGTATGGCGCACCGGGTGGCGCTGATGTATGCCGGGCAGATCATCGAGGTGGCGCCGGCCGAGGCATTTTTTGCCGAGCCCAAACACCCGTACGCTCGGGCGTTGCTGCGCGCCTTGCCCGGCAGCGACCGCCGCGCCGCGCCACTGGAAGCGATTGCCGGCACCGTGCCACCGCTGACCCAGCACTTTGCCGGCTGCCGTTTTGCACCGCGATGCGCCCAGGCGATGCCGCATTGCGCCAGCACCGTGCCCACGCTGGACTTCATTGCGCCGCTGCACCAGGTGCGCTGCCTGCTGTATGCGCCGGGTGCGGTGGCCACAGCCACTGCCACGCCGTGGCCGCAGCCGGCTGTGACGGCAGCACCGGCGCCGCTGCGCGAAGGCACGGCCGGCCCCTTGCTGGCGGTGCAGGATCTGCGGGTGCGTTTTGCCATCCGCAGCGGGCTGATGCAGCGCGCCAATGGCTATTTCGACGCGGTGGGCGGGGTGTCCTTCAGCGTCGGCCACGCTGAAACCCTGGCGCTGGTGGGCGAGTCGGGTTGCGGCAAAACCACCACTGGCAAGGCCATCGTGCAGTTGCTGCGGCGCACGGCCACGATCGAGGGCCAGGCGCTGCTGCATGGCCGCAACCTGTTCGAGATGCAAGGCGCCGAGTTGCAGGCTGCACGGCGCCAGGTGCAAATCATCTTTCAGGATCCGTTTGCATCGCTGAACCCACGCATGCGGGTGGCCGAGATCCTGGACGAAGGCCTGGCTGCGCTGCAGCCGCAAACCACCCCCGACGAGCGCCACCAACGCATCGCGCTGATCACCGAGCAAGTGGGCCTGCGCCGAGATGCGCTGCAGCGCTATCCGCATGAGTTTTCGGGCGGCCAGCGCCAGCGCATCGCGATTGCCCGCGCGTTGGCGGTAAGCCCGAAGCTGATCGTCTGCGACGAGCCCACGTCGGCGCTGGCTGTGTCAGTGCAGGCGCAAATCCTCAACCTGCTGCGCGACTTGCAGCGTGAGCTGGGCGTGAGCTTTTTGTTCATCACCCACAACATCGCGGTGGTGGCCTACATCGCCGACCGGGTGGCGGTGATGCGCGCCGGGCGCATCGTTGAGCAGGGGGCTTGCGGCGAGGTGTTGAACCGGCCCGCTGACGACTACACCCGGGCGCTGCTGGCGGCGGTGCCGAGCTTGTAGATCGCTGGGCTGCGGCCTGGCGGCCGGTGCTTGCTGGCGCTTCGCGCTGAATCTGCAGCGCCGCTGTTGCTTGCAACCAACGCGAGGTCGTGCCGAATTTAGGCAGCAACACCTAGCCTGGCATCGAACGGGCCGGCACGCGGACACCAACAACGTGCGCAAGTTCCTGTCTGCTAAGGTTTTTCAGGCTAATTCCAGTGTGCTCCAGCACCAAGCTGCGGCATGCTCGTCGCACGGTTTGGCGCGGCAAGGGTTTCCCTAGAACGGCCGCGCTCAGGGCATCCATCACAATGAATTTTCGTACCGTCACGATCAGGCATCAATTGGTTCACAAGACCATGGGTCGCGGGTCGGCGGGTGATTGGATTCATCGATTTACCATCTTTCGACAGAGGAGCTTTCATGTTCAAACGAACCAAGATCAGCGCCGGGGCCTTGCTGGCCATGGGTGTGTTTGTGGTGATGCCGGCGATGGCGCAGGACGGGCAGCGGGTTGAGATCACGGGCTCTGCGATCAAGCGGGTTGATGCCGAAGGCGCTTTGCCGGTCACGGTGATCACCCGGGCCGAAATCGCGCGCAGCGGTGTCATCAGCACCGAAGAGCTGCTGGGCACGGTGGCGTCGATGTCATCTATGGGTGGTGTCAGCAATGCCACGGGCGCTGGTTCGTCGACGGCCGGTCGCTCCACCGCCTCACTGCGGGGCCTGAGTGGTCAGCGCACCCTGGTGCTGGTCAATGGCCGTCGGCTCACCGATGCCATCGTCGCTGGCACTGTCAGTGGCTCGGTCAACATCAACAACATCCCGCTGGCCGCCATCGAGCGGGTCGAGGTGCTGAAAGACGGGGCATCGAGTATCTACGGCTCCGAGGCCCTGGCCGGTGTCATCAACTTCATCCTGACCAAGGATTTCCGTGGCATTGAGCTGGCCGTGTCGGGCGGCATGCCCACCCGCTCTGGCGGTGGCCAGAGCCACAAGGCCAGCGTGGTCGCCGGGTTCGGTGATCTCGGCAAAGACCGTTTCAACATCACCGGCTCGTTGTCGGTGGAGCGCGAGACGGCGCTGTTTGCCAAAGACCGCGACTTTGCCAAGACCGGCAATGTATCGCCGTATATCGCTGCCGGTGCCACCGGCCAGGGCAATATCGAAGGCGGCTACAACGCGGGCAACGGCACGCCTTTCTCCGCCACTGCGGAGGCCATTACCGGCAACACGCCGGGCCGCCAGGCTGGCTTTGGCGCGTCGCCGGGCACCGGTTACGGCAACCCGCTGGCAGCCACCAACAAGTGCGCCGACATCAACATGTTCAAGAACCTGACGAACACGTCCAAGGGCGTGCCGTATTGCACCTTTGACAGCAATGCGTTCGTCGGCCTGGTGCCCGAGCGTGAAACCACCAACTTGACGCTCAATGGCGCGTTCCGCGTCAGCAACGCACTCGAGTTGTTCGGTGATGCGGTGTACAGCGAAAACAAACAGCTTCAGCGTTACCAGCCCAGCCCGGTGCGCCGCAGTTTTCTGACCACCGATGCCGAGTTTGCCAAGCAAGGCGTGCCGCCGGCGCTGCTGATCTTCCCGACCAACCCCAACTACAAGATCGCAGCCGACTACCTGACGGCCAACGGCTTTGGCGCCTTGGTTGGGCAACCGCTGGCCATCACTTCGCGGGTGTTCGACTTTGGCCCGCGAGCCAACAAAGACATCACCACGCTGACGCGCTGGGTGCTGGGCGCACGTGGCGAGTTCTTGAACCAGAACTACGAGTTGGCCTATTCGGACAGCAAGTACGAGCTCAAGGGCACCGTGCCCGATGGCTATTTCTCGCAGGTAGGCTATGCCAAGGCGGTGAACGCATCCAATGAGTGGAACCCTTGGTCGTTGACCCAAACCGCGGCCTTCAACCAGTCGATTGCCGGCGCCAAATACACCGGTGCCACGCTGGACGGCTCCACCAGTTCCAAGGTGTTCGACGCCAAGTTGACCGGCGACGTCTTCAGCCTGCCAGCGGGTGCGGTCAGCTACGCGGTCGGCACCCAGTTGCGCGACGAGGGCTATATCTCCAAGCCCAGTGCAGCGCTGTTCTCGGGCGACATCGCCGGGCTGGGTGGTGCGCAGGCGCCGGTGGACAAGTCCCGCAAGATCAAGTCGCTGTTCGGCGAGTTGGTGGTTCCGGTGCTCAAGAACCTGGAGGGCAATGTCGCGGCGCGCCACGACAATTACAACGACGTCGGCAATTCCGACACCTACAAGGCCAGTCTGCGTTGGCAGCCGATCAAGAGTCTGTTGATCCGGGGCAGCACCGGCACCGGTTTCCGCGCGCCGTCGCTGGTCGAGTTGTGGCTGCCGCAGACCGTGGGCACCTCGGCGCAGTTCACCGATCCAAAAACCCCGGCCAATACCAACCTGCAGGTCAATGAGCTGTCCGGTGGCAACCCCTTGCTCAAGCCCGAGACGTCCCAGCAGAACAGCTTGGGCATCGTGTTTTCGCCGATCGATGCTGTGACGGTGTCTCTGGACTACTGGCAGATCGATGTCAAGGGCATGATCACCGCCCCGTCGACCCAGGAAATCGTCACCCGTTTCCGGGCTGGTGACTCGGCCTATGCGGGCCTGGTGGTTTTGGATGCCAGCGGCAACGTCGACCAGACCAAGGCGATCAATGCCAACGTCGGCAGTGCCAAGCTCGAAGGCGTCGACGTCGAAGCCAATGCGCGCTTCAACCTGGCGGGCGGCAAGATGGACGTTCATCTGGCCGGCACCTACTTCATCAAGTTCGACCAGACCAGCCCCAGCGGTGCGATATCGCACAAGGTGGGCACGATGGTGGAGCCGGACGGCACACCGGTGCTGGAGGCCGATGGTGGTGGCGTGGTGCTGCGCTGGAAGCACAAGCTGTCGGGCACCTGGTCAACCGGCCCCTGGGCTTTTACGCTGGCGCAGAACTTCTACACCGGCTACCGCACGGGTGATCGCCAGATCGACGGCCTGCCGCACTATGTGCCGAACACGTCCACCTATGACGTGCAAGTGGGCTACACCGGCATCAAGAACCTGAGGCTGGCGGTGGGGGCGAAAAATGTCTTCAACTCGAACCCGCCGATCTATGTGCCGGCAAGCAACCAGTTCCAGGCCGGCTACGACATCAGCCAATACGACCCGCGGGCCCGGTTTGTCTATGGTTCGGTGAACTACAAGTTCTGATCCGTGCAACACCGGCCGCAGCGCGGTCGGTGTCAATCACCAGGCGCCGCCCGGTTGCAAAGCCGGGCGGCGTTGCTCATGGTGCGCTTGTCGCAGGCCCGATTCGTCGAGCGGATCAGGCGCATCGAAAAGCGCCTTGGGCTGCTGCCTGCCGTCACGCGGACTGGTGATGCTGGCGGCGCGGGGCCAGCCCGTACGCCGGGCCCGAGGTCATCGCGAAAGCCGGTGGTCGTCGCTACCGGCGCAGAGTGCAATTGACCAGGTAGGATAAACTTAGTTTATGCAACTTGACCAACAAAGGCGCAGCATGACAGTGACAGTCAACATCCACGAAGCCAAGACGCATCTCTCCCGACTGGTTGAGCAAGCCTCGAAGGGGCGCGAGTTTGTCATTGCAAAGGCTGGCAAGCCGATGGTGCGGGTGGTGCCGATAGAGGCCATCTCCGCTGTCCGGACACTCGGCTTCCTGGCTGGCCAAGGCGTCATCCAGGCCGATCTGAAGGCGGCATTTGCCGGCGATATCAACACGATGTTTGGTAACGCCGGCTGAGCAGCGCCGCCGTGCTGCTGCTCGACACCCACTTGCTGCTCTGGGCCGCGTTTGAGCCGGGGCGCTTGTCGGCCAAGGCGGCCAAGACGCTGCAGTCTCGCGATACGCCGCTGGCCTTCAGCCTTGCCACGCTGTGGGCGGTGGCCATCAAAACCTCGCTGGGCCGGCCCGATTTCTCGGTGGAGCCGGGCCTGCTGCACCGAGCCCTGCTGGCCGAAGGTTTTGTTGAAATTCCGATCAAGGCACAACACCTGGTGCGCGTTGCCAGCTTGCCTTGGGTGCATCGCGACCCTTTTGACAGACTGCTGGTTGCGCAGGCGATGGAGGAGGGGTTGAGCTTGCTGACGGCTGATGCCACCTTGAAGCGCTACGGGCGATTCGTCAAGCTTGTTTGAAGCGGCGCTCTGCCGCTGCCACCAAACCCCTTCCAGCCGCCGGCATCGGCCTGCAGCTTGCCGGCAGTCCATCAGCCGGCAGTCGCCGAGCACCGGGTTGATCGCCCGCAGCGCGGCGCACAGCCAAGTGTTGTTGGCGTCCTGGCGGTTGACCGTGGCCTGCACCAACCCGGGCTCAGCGTCCGGCATAACGCGCACCGGTTCCGGTTGTCGCGGTGCTTGTTGTGCAGAGCGGGCCGTGGGGCTCAAGCGGCTTCGGCCAGCGGCGCCAGCAGATGCGCCACCGCCGCCATCATCAGGTTGGCCACGCGGTGCGGCGGGCTGGCGTAAAAGGCCTGCCAGGCCTCGGCCACCTGCTCGTTGTAGGCGCCGCCAGCAGCATCACCACCACCGGCCGGCTGCCAGCCCAGGCGCACGGCGGTGCCTATCAGCACGTCCAGCACCAGGGTTTCGTCGATGCGCAGGCCGCGGTTGGCGCGGGTGATGTCCGACAACGCCAGCAGCGCTTCGATCGTGAGCTGCCGGTAGTCCGGGGCCTGGATGCGGTTCAGCAAATCTTCCACCTGCAGCGCAAAACTGCGCTCGCCGGGGGTGGTGTCGGCGCGCGCCAGCGCCGCGTCCAGCCGGCTGGACGGGTCAAACTGGTCGCCGATCACCAGCCCGGCGCAGTGCTGCAGCAGCTCCCAGATGCGGGCATGAAAATCATCCGGCACCCGGGTGATGACGCCGGTCATCTCGCGCCAGCCTGGCCAGCCGCCTTGCGCCGGGTCCAGCACCGGATCGTTTTCCGGCGGAAAGCCGATTTCGATCAGCGCGCCGGCGGTGGCGTGCAGCGATTGCAGCCGCACCAGGTTGGCCGACATCTCCTGCTCGTGCGTGATCACCTCGCGCAGCCGGCCCAGGATGGCGTGTGGGCTCAGGTCCAGCACATGGTCAAACGCCTGGTCCGGGCTGACACCATGCTCACGCGCCAGCCAGCCGGTGAGCAGCAGCAAGGCCTGCCACGGCCGCAAGGTCAGCGTGCCGGCAAACAGCGCGGCGTCGGCCTTGATCAGCAAGCCCAGCAGCAGCACCAGTTCTTCGATCAGCACCCGGCCCCGCGGGTCGTCGCCGCCATGGGCGCGCAGCCTGGCCACCAGCTCGGCATTGGCCAGCGGCCGCAGCACCACCGACTCGGCGCTGTAGGCCCGGCCCAGCGCCACCCGCTTGCCACGCACGGTGATCTCGGCCACCGCTTCTTCCAGCGCGTCGTCGTGCACTTCCAGCAGGCCGGCCGCACGCCGGATCACGCCCCAGCGGCGGCTGCGGCAGGCCTGGGCGTATACCGCTTCGGTGAGCTGGCGCAGGTTGCCGCCCAGGCCGGTGGGATGGTCCGGGCCAACCCGGCGCCACAGCAAGGCCATCAGCTCGATCTGCTCGTAGGGGTTGCGGCTGTGCTCGAACTGCTGCACCAGCACCGCGTTGTCGTGCTCGTCGGCCAGCCTGACCAGGCGGTCGGCGGTGAGCGGCCGGGTGGCGGCCTCGTCCCAGGCCAGCGCTGCGCTGACCGCCGCCGCCGGGGCCTCGGCGGCCGGCGCTGGCCAATCCAGCTTGGGTGGCAACTGGCGCACGGCGGCCAGGGGCAGTAGCGCGTCCAGCGCGCCCGTTTTCACCGCAGCCATTGGCACCGCTTCGGGTTGGCCCAGCGCCAGCAGCGCCGCCAGCAAATCGTCGGCGCCGGGCGCATCCAGCATCGGCGCGGTCAGCAGCAGCACCAGCAGCGGCTGGCCGGCATGGCGCCAGTGGCGGCGCAGCGCCGCCATTTCGCTGTGGATCTCGTCCAGCAGCAGCCGGTTGTCCAGCGCCAGGTAAAAACCACGCTGGCGGCCAAATGCCGGCAGGCAGACGGTTGGCTGCCCGGCCTGCAAAAACAGCCGGCTGGTGGCCAGGCTGCCCAGCGCATGCAGCGGGCGGCCCGACAAACCCAGCGCCTCGCAGCGCCCCAGGCCGGTGAGTGCCTGCGCAAGCTGTGCGGCGTCGCGCACCTGCAGGGGTGCTACCGCAGCCACGGTCTGGGCGGCCAGGCCTTGGGCGGCCAGCCGGGAGGCCACCAGTTCGTCTTCGGCCAGCAAGGCCAGCAGCACCGTCACCTCGGGCCGGGTGCCGTGCAGCTTGCGCCGGCCCAGCGGGTCCAGCGCGTCTGGCGTCAAATGCCCCTCTTGCAGCAGCACGCCCACCAGGTACAGGCTTTGCGCCCAGACCAGCGGCAGATTGACATTGGGCTCACGCAACTGGCTTTGCGGCTGGGCGCGCTCGGCGGCCACCGCATCGGCAGGCACAAAGTACAGCTCGGGCAGCAGCGGCTGGCCGTCCCGCGGCTGCATCAGCGCGTCCAGCCGGCTGCGCCACAACGCGGCGTCGTCGGTGCTGCCAGCCAGCGCCGCGTCTATCAGCAGGTAGGTAAAAAACAGCGGCCACTCGGACTCGATGTGCTCAAACTGCTGCAGCTCGCCGGGCTGGTAGTGCAGCCGGCTGTGGTCTTCCAGCACGGTCTGGTGTCCGTCGCGCAAGAAGCGCTTGCAGCCGTAGCGGCCTTGCAGCTTGTCCAGCAGCGTTGTGCGGGTGTGCAATGCCAGCGCCGCATCGTCGATCGCAAACGCCGGGTAGCCGATGATGGACAGCAGCGCGGCGTCGGTCTCCTTGGATTCCGATTCGCGTGGCAGCAGCGCCGCCAGCGTATTGCGGGCCTGGGCGATGTCGTCGGTCACCACCAGCACTGGCGGCGCCTGGCCGGGCAGTGGATCAAAGCCGTCTATCGCCTCCAGCGCCGCCTTGGCCATGCCGATCGAGCTGGCGTTCAGCTCGGCCGTGCCCTGGTTGCGCTTGTGGCCACGCTCCCAGATGCCGTAGTCCGGTGTGCACCAGGCCTTGGCCAGGTAGTGCACCAGGTTTTGCACAAACGCCAGCTCGTCGGGCTGCTGCACGATGGCCAGGCCCGACGCGCTCATCTGCGCAAGCTGCAGCACAAACAGCGCAGTGGCGTCGATCTGCAGATGGCCCCAGGCGTCATCGCCCACCACGGTATCGCCGTGCGCCGTGTCCACCTTGGCATGCAGTGCGTCCAGCGGGTCTTGGGTGTGCTTGAAGCGCTCTACCTTGTGCGCCTGCTTCATCATCGCCGCCAGCAGGCCGCGCATCAGCTTGACCACCGCCGCTTCCAGCGGCGCGGCACAGGACGCGTCTATCGGGCGATAGGCCAATGCCAGCGCCCACACCGCCAGGATGCTGTAGACGTTGTCGCGCACCCAGGCATGGGTGTAGTCACCATGCACGGTGACCGCGGTGCTGGCCGGCAGCAGCCCGGTGCCCGGGTCCTGGCGGGCCAGGATGATGGCTTCGGCCTGATGGCGCCAGGCATCCAGCCGGGCGCGCTGCAATGCCGCTGCGCCGGCGGCCAGGCTGTTGGTGGGACCGGTCGCCATGGTTTCTCTCAAGGCTTGAGGCGGTCCAGCATGCTCTGGGTGATCAGGCAGACACCGGCATCGGTGCGGCGGAAGCGGCTGGCGTCCAGCACCGGGTCCTGGCCCACCACCAGGCCATCGGGGATCACCACACCACGATCGATCACCACCTTGCGCAAGTTGGCATGCCGGCCCACGGTGACATAAGGCAGGATCACTGCCTCCTCAATGTGCGAAAACGAGTGTGTGCGCACACCGGTGAACAGCAGTGAGCGGCGCAGCTTGCCCGACACGATGCAGCCGCCAGACACCAAGGTGGATACCGCGCCGCCGCGGCGGCCGCCTTCTTCGTCGTGCACAAACTTGGCCGGTGCCGTCAGCTCGGCATAAGTCCAGATCGGCCAGTCGGTGTCGTACAAGTCCAGTGCCGGGGTCACGGCGGTCAGGTCAATGTTGGATTCCCAGTACGCATCCACCGTGCCCACATCGCGCCAGTAGGCCTCGGACTCCTGCGCCGAGCGCACACACGAGGCGCTGAAGCGATGCGCCACGGCCTTGCCATGCTGCACCACGCAGGGGATCAAGTCCTTGCCAAAGTCGTGGCTGGAACTCGGGTTGGCGGCGTCGCGCTTCAGCAGGTCGAACAAAAAACCGGTGTTGAAGACGTAAATGCCCATCGAGGCCAGCGCCATGTCGGGCCGGTCCGGGATGCCGGGTGGATCGGCCGGCTTTTCGACAAAGCTCTTGATCGTGTCGTGTTCGTCCACATGCATCACGCCAAAGCCGGTGGCCTCCATCCGGGGTACTTCCAGGCAGCCCAGCGTGACATCGGCGCCGGACGCCACATGCTGCTGCAGCATCACCTCGTAGTCCATCTTGTAGATGTGGTCGCCGGCCAGCACCACGATGTACTTGGGCGAGTAGCTCTCGACGATGTCGATGTTCTGGAACACTGCGTCGGCCGTGCCGCTGTACCAGGCGTCTTCCGACACCCGCTGGCTGGCCGGCAGGATGTCGAAGCTCTCGTTGCGCTCGGCGCGTAAAAAGCTCCAGCCGCGTGTCAGATGGCGGATCAGGCTGTGCGCCTTGTACTGCGTGGCCACGCCGATGCGCCGGATGCCGGAGTTCAGCGCGTTGCTCAACGCAAAATCGATGATGCGCGATTTGCCGCCAAAAAACACCGCAGGCTTGGCGCGCCGGTCGGTCAGCTCCATCAAGCGGCTGCCACGGCCACCGGCCAGCACAAAGGCCATCGTGTCGCGCGCCAGGCGGGAGCTTCTTTGCTTGTTTTCCATGGGGTTTCCCTCTCGGTCGCTCAGCCATTCCACGTGAAAAACACCGTCGCCAACGGCGGCAGCGACAAATGCAGCGAGCACGGCTTGCCTTGCCACGGCAAGGCCTCGGCGGTGATCTCGCCAAACGGCGCGCCCACGTTGCTGCCGCCGTAATGCCCGGAATCGGTGTTGATGCGCTCGACATAAACACCGGCCTCGGGCACACCGATGCGGTAATCACGCTGCACCGTGGGCGTGAAGTTGCACACCACCACGACCATCGAGTTGGCGTGTGCGCCCCGGCGGATAAAGCTCAGCACCGAGCGCTCGGCATCGTTGTGGTCTATCCACTCAAAGCCGCTGCCGTCAAAGTCGCGCTGGTACAGCGCCGGCGTGCTCTGGTACAGCCGGTTCAAGTCTTGCAGCAGGCGTTGCACACCGGCATGGGCCGGGTCACCCAGCAGATGCCAGTCCAGGCTGTGCTCGTGGTTCCACTCACGCTCTTGCGCAAACTCGCAGCCCATGAACAACAGCTTCTTGCCCGGGTGGCCAAACATGAAACCGTAGTAGGCGCGCAGGTTGGCAAAGCGCTGCCAGCGGTCGCCCGGCATCTTGGTCAGCAGGCTGCCCTTGCCGTGCACCACCTCATCGTGCGAGATCGGCAGCACAAAGTTCTCGTTGAAGGCGTAGACGAGTGAAAACGTGATCTCGCCGTGGTGGTGTTTGCGGTGCACCGGGTCCCGCGCCATGTACTGCAGCGTGTCGTGCATCCAGCCCATGTTCCACTTGTAGTGAAAGCCCAGCCCACCGGCAAACACCGGCCGCGACACCGCCGGAAAGGCGGTGGATTCTTCGGCCAGGGTCACGGCCTGGGCACGCTCGCCGCCCACCACCTCGTTCATGCGTTTCAGGAACCCAATCGCTTCCAGGTTCTCGCGCCCACCGTGCACATTGGGGATCCACTCGCCATGCTTGCGGCTGTAGTCGCGGTACAGCATCGATGCCACCGCATCCACCCGCAGACCGTCCACGCCGTAGCGCTCCAGCCAGTACAGCGCATTGCCGACCAGAAAGTTGCGCACCTCCGTGCGGCCCAGGTTGTAGATCAGCGTATTCCAGTCCTGGTGAAACCCTTCGCGCGGATCGGCGTATTCGTACAGATGCGTGCCGTCGAAATTGGCCAGGCCGTGCGCGTCGGTGGGAAAGTGCGCCGGCACCCAATCCAGGATCAGGCCTATGCCTTCGGCATGGCAGCGGTCGACAAAACGCCGAAAGCCCGCTGGATCGCCAAAGCGTGAGGTGGGCGCGTACATGCCGATCGGCTGGTAGCCCCAGGAGCCGTCGAACGGGTGCTCGCTGACGGGCAGCAGCTCCAGGTGCGTGAAGCCCATCTCGCGGGTATAGGGCAGCAGCTCTTTGGCCAGCTCGTCCCAGTTCAGCCAGCGGTTGCCCTCACCGGGCTTGCGCCGCCAGGAGCTCAAGTGCACCTCGTAGATGCTCATCGGCGCGTCCAGCGCATTGGCCTGCTGGCGTTGTGCCGATGCAGGCACCGCAGCCGGCATGCGCGCCACCACGCTGGCGGTGGCCGGCCGCAACTCGGACTGCAGCGCGTAGGGGTCGGCTTTTTGCGGCAGCAAGTGGCCAGCGCCGCTGCGCAGCTCAAACTTGTAGCGGGCACCAGCCAGCACACCGGGCAAAAAGATCTCCCAGACGCCGCATTCACGGCGCAGCCGCATCGCATGGCGCCGGCCGTCCCAGAAGTTGAAATCGCCCACCACGCTGACGCGCGTGGCATTGGGCGCCCAGACGGCAAAGCTGGTGCCGGCCACGCCCAGCATCTCACGCTCGGTGGCGCCCAGCACCTCGTATGGCCGCAAGTGCGTGCCCTCGCCCATCAGCCAGACATCCAGCTCACCCAGCACCGGCGGAAAGCGGTAAGGGTCGTCGATCAGGGCTTGCTGGCCGTCGTGCCAGCGCACTTGCAGCCGGTAGTCGTCTGCTGCGTCGGCGGGATAGACGCCTTCAAAAATGCCGTCGTCGTGGCGCATCTGCAGCGCACACAGCGCGGTCTGGCCATCGGCGGCCACGGCTTGCACCTGGGCCGCGCCGGGCAGAAAAGCCCGCAACCAGCGCTTGCCATCGGCATGGGCACGCAGGCCCAGCACGGCAAACGGGTCACCATGAGAAGCGCTGCGCAGCAGCTTGATCGAGGCGTCGTCAATCATCGGCAGCTCCAGGCTGGGTGAGAGTTCAGGCTTGGTCCAGCGCGCGGGCCGCGCCCAGCAGCGCCGGCGAGGTCTGCGCCAGGATCACAAACACCGGGATCGCCTGCAGGTAGGCGGCAAACCGGCCCTTGCCTTCAAAGCGGGTGCGAAACGGCGATTGCTCAAACGCCTCGCCCAGGCGCGGCACGATGCCGCCGCCGATGTAGACACCACCGCGTGCGCCCAAGGTCAGCGCCAGGTTGCCAGCGGCGGTGCCGAGGAAGGCGCAGAACAAGTCCAGCGATTCCCAGCAATTGGCATCACCCTGGTCCAGCGCGCCTTGCACGATCTGCGCCGCGGTGGCCTGGGCAGGCGCTGTGCCCGGTTGGTCCAGCGCCTGCAAGGCCGCGTGGATGTCCACCAGGCCCTGGCCGGACACCGCACGCTCGGCCGAGGCATGGCCGTAGCGTGCCTCCAGCCGCTGCAGCACAGCCAGCTCACGCGGGGTGCAACCGGCCAGGGTGACATGCCCGCCTTCGCCCTGCAGCGGCACCCAGCCACCCCGGCCGTCGGGCAGCAAGCCCGACACACCCAGGCCAGTACCAGGCCCGATCAGCGCGATGGCCGAATCGGCCACCGCAGCGCCACCGCCCACCTGGCGCAGCTCCTGTGCAGGCAACGCCGGCAAGGCCAGGGCCAGCGCCGTGAAATCGTTCAGCACCCGCAGCCGCTTGAAACCCAACTCGGCCTGCAGCGCCAAGATTGAAAATTCCCAATGGTGGTTGGTCATGCGCACCTGGTCGCCCAGCACCGGATTGGCGATCGCAATCGCGCAATCCGGCGGTGTACCCCGGCCCATCCGGCCCAGCACGCTGCGGATCGCATCGGCCAAGGTGTCGTGCTCGGCGCAAGGCAGGATGGTTACGTCGCCGATCGCAGCACTGGCCTGGGCCTGCCAGGCAAAGCGGGCATTGGTGCCGCCAACGTCGGCCAGCAGCCGGGCGCTGCCGGCGGGGGTGTCAGTCATCGTGTGCACACCGGTTCAGGTCGGCAGATCAACCGTGCGCTGGCAGGCCAGCCCGGCACCATCAAACAAGTGCAAGTGCTCAGGCAACAGCCGCAAGGTGACAGGGGTGTTGGGCGCCGGCCGCACACTGCCTTCCACCCGCACCGTGATCGACTTGGATGCCGAGCCCGCATAGTCTACATACAGCAGCGAGACATCGCCCAGCCGCTCGACATGGCGCACCGCCACCGGCAGGCCGGCGCCAGCGCCGCTGTTGCCAAGATGGATGTGCTCGGGCCGGATGCCCAGGTGGATGGGCGCACCCGGGCCGATGTGGCGCGCATCCACCGCCACCCGGATGGTCTGGCCCGCCACCTCGACATCGGCATAACCCCCTTCGGCCGCCAGCATCTTGCCGGGCAGGATGTTCATCTTCGGCGAGCCGATGAACTCGGCGACAAACAGGCTGGCGGGGCGGTGGTACAGCATCATCGGCGCGCCCACTTGCGCCAGGCTGCCACGCTCCTCGATCAGCTTGCCGGCATGCAGCAGCACGATCTTGTCGGCCAGGGTCATCGCCTCCACCTGGTCGTGGGTGACGTAAATCATGCTGGCGGTGCCGATGTCCTCGTGCAGCTTGGCAATCTCCAGCCGGGTTTGCACCCGCAGCGCAGCGTCCAGGTTGGACAGCGGCTCGTCGAACAAAAACACCTTGGGCTCGGTGACGATGGCCCGGCCGATCGCCACACGCTGGCGCTGGCCGCCTGACAAGGCCTTGGGCAGCCGGTCCAGCAACGGTGTGAGCTGCAGGATGTTGGCGGCCTCCTTGACCTTGGAGGCGATGGTGGCCGGTTCCACCCGCTTGACCTTCAGGCCAAACGCCATGTTCTTCTCAACCGTCATGTGCGGGTACAGCGCATAACTCTGGAACACCATGGCCACACCACGCTGAGCCGGTGGCAGATCGTTGACCCGCTGGCCCTCGATCTCCAGATCGCCCGAGCTGATGTCTTCCAGCCCGGCCACCATGCGCAGCAAGGTGGATTTGCCGCAGCCCGACGGGCCGACGAAGACGCAGAACTCGCCCTTGTCGATCGTCAGGTTCACGTTGTTGATCGTCAGCGGCAGGCCCGGGGCATAACGCTTGTTCACCTGCTTGAAATCGATGCGTGACATGGTGTGCTCGGTGGTGGCTGGGTGGAAGACAGGTAAGACAGGGACAAGCTGGGGTCAGCGCGCTGCGCGCTCCAGCAACACGGCGCTGGCAGCGGTGGGCAACAACACGGCACCGGCCTGGACCTGCAGCCGTTGCCCGCTGTAGGCGTCAGTCAGCCAGTCGCCGTTGCTGAAGACGCTGCCAACCGGCACAGTGGCGCCGGCTGCCAGGTTCAGGCCGACCACCACGCGATCGCCGCTGGCGGCATCAATGCGGGCAAAAACATAAGGCTCGTTGCCCAGGCGCTGGTGCTCGCCGCGTGCCAGCGCCACATGGCGGGCGCGGAACATGCCCAGCCGGCGCCAGTGGCCGAGCACAAGTTCATCGATGCTGGCCCAGTTCATGTCGGAGCGCGTGGCTTGCTGCGGGTCGCTGTTGGGCACCGGGCCCGGCGGCCGGGCCGTCTCGTCACCGTAATAGATCTGCACCCCACCCGGGGCCAGCAGCAAGGCGTTGCCAGCTTCGATCAAACGGCGGCGGTCGAACAACTGGGTGTCGTGCGACGAGATGTAGTTGAGCATCTGGGCCGGCTTGCCGGCCTGCAGTGCGGCGTAGGCCGAAAACAGCGCATCGGGCTTGGCAAACTCATTGCCGCGATTCTGAAAATCAAAGTTGATCATCGAATCGAAGCCCGCGTCATGCAGCTTGCCACGCTCCGGGCCATGGCCCCAGTACTCACCCGTCATCCAGAACGGCGCGTCGTCGATCTTCCTGGCCGGGTTCCTGGCTTTCCACTCGGCCAGCGCCTGCGTGGCCTGGGCCTTGAGTTGCACCCAGGCGGCCGGCTCCACATGTTTGACAGTGTCGGCGCGAAAGCCGTCTATGCCGTACTCGCGCACCCAATCGCTCAACCACTTGACGAGGTAACCCCGCACGGTGGTATTGGGCAGGTCTACCGCAGCGGCATCGGCCTTGTTCTTGATGAACTTGGGCAGCGTGACAAACTCGGTGCTCTCGGTGCGGAAGTCTGGCAGGTAGGCCAGCAGCATCGTCAAATCATCCTTGCCACCGTCGATGTAGCCCGCCAGACCGGAGCGCACCCAGGGCCGGCCCCACCAATCGGAAAACGCAAAGTTGTTGTAGTCGATGTTGCGGTGGTAGTTGGCCAGCGTGGCCTTCTCCAGGGCACCGGGCCACAGCACCGGGATGTTCAGGTCCACGGCGGTCTGGATGTCCAGGTAGCCCGGGTGGTTCATCACCACGTCAAACAGGATGCGTATGCCTTGGGCATGCGCCGTGTCCACCATTTCGCGCAATTCTTCGGGCGTGCCCATGTTCATGTCGAGCCGGGTGAAATCCAGTGCGTAATAGCCGTGGTAAGCGTAGTGCTTGAACTCGTTGCGGCCACCCACCACCCAGCCGTGCATCTGCTCGTAAGGCGCGGTGATCCAGATCGCGTTGACGCCGAGCTGCTTGAACCAGCCCTCTTTGAGTTTGACGGTGATGCCTTTCAGGTCACCGCCGTGGAAGCTGCCCACATCGGCTTTGGCATCGGCCTCACGCTTGCGGCCATAGCTGTTGTCATTGGCCAGGTTGCCGTTGACAAAGCGGTCCGGGATCACGAAGTAGACGATGGGGTTGTCGGCAAACGAGCCCGGCACGCTGGTTGGCGGCTGGGGCGCAGCGGGCACCACTGCCGCCGGCACCACCACAGGCGCCTGTGCCACCACCACGGGCGCTGCGGGCGGCGGCACCGTGGGTGCACTGCCGCAAGCTGCCAGCAGCGCAGCCAGCAACAGGCTCAGGCTGGCCAGATGTTGGCGGCGGAGTGGGTGTTTGTTCATGGCGCTTCCACCGCAAAGACAGCAAACGATTGCCTGGGCATGGCCATGGCCAGGTTGCCGCTGGCATCGGCGCTGGCAGCCGCCGCGCCCACCGGCCACAAACGGCGCAGCGCGGCATTGGCCGGCAAGCCCGCTACGGCAGCGGCGGCGTCAAGCCGGCCGTAGTTGAAGACGACCAGGGTTTGCTCGGTGCCCAACGTGCGGCGAAAGCTCAGCACCCGGCCGGTGACTGTGGGCGCAACGTGGTTGCCGCGCATCAGCGATGGCCGCGACTTGCGCAAGCCGATCACCGATTTGTAGAAGTTGAGCAGCGAGTTTGGATCGGCCGACTGCGCGGCAACGTTGTTGGTTCTTGAATTGGCCGACAAGGCACGGAACGGTGCACCAGTGCTGAAGCCCGCATTGCCGGCATCGGCGGTCCAGCTCATCGGCGTGCGCAGCTTGGGGTCGCCGCTGAGCGACGCCGCACCGGCCATGCCGATCTCCTCGCCGTAGTAGATGAACGGCGTGCCCGGCTCCAGCAGATAGGTGGCTGCCGCCAGCCGGTACTCCGCCGCATTGCCGTTGACCTGGTCCCACAGCCTGTCCCCGGCAAACGCATCGTGGTTGGACAGCAAGGTGGCCATGCCGGCCGGCGCACTGGCCCAGTACGCTGCCATGTCGCTGATCGAGGCCTCATCGGCCTGCGCCGCACCGATCACATCGGCCTGGTGGGCAAACGCAAACGAGCCGCCGCCGGCCGCATCGCCGGCATACAGCTTGGGCGCACCGGGCGATTCACACACCATGTAGCGGTTGGCGTAGCCTGTCACCAGCTTGCGCACCGCGCCCATCAGTGGCGGGTTTTCGGGCTGGTTCTCCCAGGCCGCAGCGGTGTTTTCCACCAGGTTGCCTACCGCATCAAAACGGAAACCGTCCACGCCCCGGTTCAACCAGAAACGCAGGCTGTTGTGGTGGTAGTCCAGCACCTGGGTATTGCGCAGGTTGAAGTCAGGCATCTGGTCCCAGAAGCCGGCAAAGTAAAAGCTGTTGTTCAGGCCGTACCACGGGTCTTTGCCATAGATGGACCAGCCGCTGGGCGCCGGTGTCTTCCACAGATACCAATCGCGGTAGGCATTGGCTGTGGACGCCGCCGAGTTGACAAACAGCGGGTTGGTGGCAGCGCTGTGGTTCATCACCCAATCGATGATCACGCCGATGCCACGGGCATGGGCCTGGGCCAGCAACTCGTCAAAGTCGGCCAGCGTGCCGTAATCTTTCTCGATCGTGCGGTAATCGGCCACTGCATAGCCGTGGTCACGGTCCTGGCTTTGCGTGATCGGCATCAACCAGATGCCGGTGACGCCAAGATCACGCAGGTAATCGAGCTTGGCCGTCAGGCCGCGCGGATCACCGATGCCGTCGCCATTGCTGTCGGCGTAGCCGCGCACATGGATCTCGATGAAGACACCCGATTGCCAATCGGCCGGCACGCGGCTGCCGGGGTCGGCCGCTGCCACGGCGCTGATGTCCACCGTGGGCAGGGTTTGCGCGGTGGCCGAGCCACCACCACCGCACGCCGCCAGCAGCGCCAGCGCCGTGCAACTCAGCAAGCTGATGGCGTGAATACAGTGCAGCGTGGGCATGGCGCACAAGACCTGAACGGGTTCAGCGTGATGCCAGGCTCAGGGGCAGGGGCTCTCGGCCCGCGCCTTCCTGGCTTCGTCCAACGACGGGTAGATCTTGCGGTCGCCGCCGTTGATCCAGACTTCACGCCAGGTCTTGGGCTCGAACTCCATGTCCTTGCCGCCCTGCTCTTTGGTCTCGTTTTTGTGGATGATGTAGTTGACCGTGCCCGAGCCACCAAACTCCGATTGGTCGATATGCCAATAGACGCCGAAGTCACTGCTGCCGGTGGGCGCCAGCGGTTTGGTCCACTCCACCCCGGTGATCGGGATGCCGGGGTTTTTCCAGAGATGGATGCCCCAGCCATCAAAGCTCTTGTCGCAACGGCTGTAATTGATGCCCACCTTGCCGGCCGGTGCCGGCGTCTGGGCCAAGGTGGGTGCGGCCAGCAGACAGCCCAGTGCGGTGACGGCGAGCAGACGGCGGGTTTGACAGATCAGACGCATGAGGGTCTCCTTGAAACAGGCAGGATGAAGGTGATTCGATGGTGGCGGGCCAGGCCGGTCAACCCTTGGTGCCACCGGCGGTGAGGCCGGAGATCATCCATTTCTGCGCCAGCACAAAAACCACGGTGATCGGCAAGCCAGACAGGATGGCCACCGCCGCAAAGTCGCCCCACTTGAAGTTGTGGTCGGTGACAAACAGCTTGGTGCCCACCGCCAAGGTCAGGTTCTCCTGCTGGTTCAGCAGCACCGAGGCCACCGGGTACTCGATCACCACGCCGATGAAGAACAGCAGCAGCAGCAGCAACACCACCGCCAGGATAGGCAAGGCCATCGGCAGCAGCACCAGCCAGAAGGCCTGCAGCGGCGTGGCGCCGTCCACCTTGGCAGCTTCTTCCACCTCATAGGGAATGGTTTCGTAATAACCCTTGATGGTCCACACATGCATGGCCAGGCCGCCGGAGTAAGCCAGCAGCAAGGCCCAGTGCGAATCGATGCCAAAGGCTGGAAAGGCCGAGCCGATGCGGTCGAAGATCGCGTAAATGGCCACCAGCGCCAGCACCGCCGGGAACATCTGCATCAGCATCAGCCCGGTCGGCACCTGGCCGCGGCCGCGAAAGCGCATGCGGGCCAGCGCATACGCTGCAGTGGTGGACAGCAGCAAGGTGATGATGCCGGACAAGGTGGCCACCTTGACCGAGTTCCACAACCAGCGCAGCACCGGCAGATCGGGTTCCACCAACTGGCCATTGGCGGCCTGGTAAGGCAGGCCGAAGGCATAACGCCAATGCTCCAGGCTGATGGTCTCGGGGATCAGGCTGCCCGAGGCAAAGTTGCCGGGCCGGAACGACACCGACAACACCACCAGGAACGGGAAGATCACGATCGCGCAGAACACGATCAGGAAGACATGCGCCGACAACACACGCCAGCGCTGGGATTTGTCGACGACGATGGCCATGGGCTGCTCCCTTCTCAATACCGTGGTGTCAGCGCTTGTCGTCTTGCGCCAGCCTGGTGAAACGCATCTGCAGCAAGGTGATGCCGCCGACGATCAGGAAGATCACCGTGGACACCGCCGAGGCCAGGCCAAACTGCTGGCCCGAATCCTGGAACGCCATGCGCATCGTGTACGACACCAGGATGTCGGTGGTGCCTGCGGGCACGCTGATGTCCAGAAAATCGGGCCGGCCGCCAGTGAGCAGCGCGATCAGCACGAAGTTGTTGAAGTTGAAGGCAAAGGCCGATATCAGCAGCGGGGTCAGCGGTTTGAAAATCAGCGGCGCGGTGATCGTGAAGAAGTTGGTCAGCGGCCCGGCACCGGCCACCGCCGAGGCCTCGTACAGGTCAGACGGGATCGACTTGATCAGCCCCAGGCAGACCACCATCATGTAGGGGAAGCCCAGCCAGGTGTTGACGATCAACAGCATGGCCTTGGCCAGCAGGGGATCGGCAAACCACTGCGGTTTGATGCCGAACAAGGCGTTCAAGATCACGTTGATCTCGCCCAGGTTATGGTTGAACAAGCCCTTGAAGATCAGGATCGAGATGAAGCCCGGTACTGCATAAGGCAGAAACAACAGGAAGCGGTAGAAGCCCTTGAACTGCAAGCCCTCCCAGTTCAAAAGCACAGCCAGGAAGACGCCGATCGCCGAGCCAAAGACGACGGTGAGCGCCGAGAACATCACCGTCCACAGGAAGATGCGGCCAAAAGGCTCGCGGAACTTTTCATCGGTAACGATGCGCTTGTAATGCGCCAGGCCCACACCCACCTGGAAGCCAGGCTCCTTGGCCGTGCCGTCTGCGGTCTCGAAGTAGCCAGTACTGTGGTTGGGCTTGAGCGTGCTGCCATCCTTGACGCTGGTCAGGCTGCCGTCGGGGTTGGATTTGTACAGCGTCTGCACCGGGCCAAACGCACGCAGCGAGGTCATGCGCACCAGCTTGCCATCGGCAAAGCGCAGGCTCAGGCCTTTCAGGTCGTTTTGCTGCGTTATCACCTCTTTCAAACTTGCGCCGAGGCCATCGTGGCCTCGATGTTGGGGTCGCTCTTCAGTTCGGCGTAATAGGCCTTGCTGGCGGGCATACCGATGGGCTCGGCCTCGTTGATCATCTTCAGGCCCTTGGGGTTGAGCATGTAGTTCTCGATGAACTCCACCGCCAGGTCCTTGTTGGGTGAGGACTTGTTGATCATGATCCCCTTGACGCCGACAAACGGCACCGCCTTCTTGCCGGCCACCATCGGTATCTTGGCGACGCCAAAATCGATCTTGGCCTTGCGCAGGTTGTCCCAGGACCAGGAGCCGTTGATCATCATGCCCACCTTGCCCTGCGCCATGCCACCCTCCATCTCGGCATAGCCGCTGCCCTCGGGCATGTACTTCTCGCGCAGCAGCTTGTTCAGCAGCTCCACGCCCTTCAGCGCCCCGGCGTTGTTGACGCCGGTGTCAGCGCCGTCGTAGGTGCCGTCGGGTCTTTGCTTGAAGGCGTAACCCCCGTTGGCGGCCAGCAGCGGCCAGGTGAAGCAGGTGTTGGTGTACTCCCAGAGCACGGCCTTCTTGCCCTGGTCGGAGAGCTTTTTGTCCAGCGCCATCACCTCTTCCCAGGTCTTGGGCGGGGTGGGCACGATGGCCTTGTTGTAGACCAGCGAGATGGCCTCGATCGAGTACGGATAACCCCAAGTCTTGCCGGCCACGGTGAAGGCCTTCCAGGCCAGCGGATCGATGTCGGCCTGCATCTTCTTGCTGGGCGAGATCGGTTGCAGCAGGCCGCCGGAGATCCACTCGCCGATGCGGTCATGGGCCCAGATCCAGATGTCCGGGCCCTTGGTGCCAAACACGCCGTTGGCAATGCCGGACGCGCGTGTCTCATCGTTCCAGCTTGCAAAGGAGACAAAGGCGCGCAGCACCGGTCGGGCCCAGACGCCGCGGCTCAGTGCAAGCTGCGGCGCGATCGTCAGCTTGGTCAGCTTGCCGGTTTTGGTGCTGCCGCCGGTGGAATCGCGCCGCTGGTCAAACCCGGCCTCCACCGCCACGCTCACGGTGTTGGTGAAGTTGTACTGCGGCCGGATGCCAAAGCTTGTCCAGGTCAGATCACCCGGGCCGGTGGGGTTCAGCTTGGCATAGCTGGCGGTGGCGGTGCCGGTCCAGGGTGTGCCCTTGAAGTCGAAGTACAGGTGCTCATGCACCCGCACCGAACTGCCCTCTTGCTTGCCACCACTGGCATAGGTGGGCAGCCACTCAAAGCCACTGCCTCCCTGGCCGTTGCCGATCACCAAAGCCAGCTTGTTGAAGCCGCCCAGCACGCCGTTCTACGTGTGCTCCAGGAACAGGATCGAGCCGCTGCCCTTGGCGGCAGTGTTGGTGGCGCTGCTGCCAAACAGGTAGACCGCCTCGCCTTCAAGCTTGCCGCCGGGGTTGATGTCGATGTGGTAGAACCGCATCGTGAAACGCTTGCTGACGATGTCGTTCGCCGCGTTGGCATTGCCGCCATTCTGGAAGTACGAGAACGACAGCTTGGCCGGGCCGGCGCTGATCTCCTCGATGCCGGCGCCGGGGCCGCTGTTGCTCCAGTAGTAGTAGTCCTGCATGTGGATGTCGTGGCGGTTGAAGCACCGCTGGCCCACCCACAGGGATGCGTTTTCAAACGCGCCCTTGCCAAAGAAGCCGCCTGCAGAGAAGTAATTTTCACGCTGCAGGAATTCGAAGTTGGTGGTCTTGGCGTTGGGATCGTAGGCCGTGCTTTCAGCGTCCTGCGTGCCCTTGCTCTTCAGCGCCAGCTTCCAACGGCCCCAGACGCCGTTGGTGTCACCAAACGGCATCGCGATCGACGGCTCGGCGTAGGTGTCGCACTCATTGCCCAAGCGGTACTTGGCCAGCACCGGCCAACCACCTTTGAAGCACTGCAGGTTGCCACCCTCGCTGGTGCCACCGGCCTGGACGCGAAAGTAGCCGTGAAAGTCGATGCCCTCGGCACGCGCCGCAGACGAAGAAAACGCCGCCAGCGTGGCCAGCACGACCGGCAGCAAACTCAGTTTCTTTTTCATCTCGTGTCTCCATCTTGGTTCGGTTGGGGTGACGGTGCCCGGCTGTGCGCCGGTGTGGCCGCACAACGTGCCCGCAAGACAGGCCCGGACGATCACCTGAAACTGGCCTGGCAACAAAGCAGGGGTTGATCAAGTCTTTGGTTTATGAATCGATAAACAAGCCGCTGCGAAGCCGGATTGTGAATCGGTTCACAAAACTGTCAATCCATCGCCTCTCAGTGCTTTTCCGAGTTTCAGCAAGCCGCGGCAAGGTGGTAAATCCAGCCACGACTGGCTGATATTGATGGGCAAGCCGATGCCAGCCTGCACGCATGTTTAGCTCAGACCGTTAGACTTATTACCTTGCCGCCGCCACCGATCAGACATTGCCGATGCCTGCCGTCCGCACCAAACGCCCCCCCGCTGCCGATGCCGGCCGCCAGCCCGGATCGACGCTCACGTTGAAGCATGTGGCCGAGGCCTTGGGCATCAGCCGTACCACGGTTTCGAATGCCTACAACCGGCCCGGCAACCTGTCGGAGACGCTGCGCGCGACGATCTTTGCCAAGGCCCGCGAGCTGGGTTACTTCGGCCCCGACCCGGCGGCGCGGGCGCTGCGCCGGCGCGAGATGCAGACCGTGGGCGTGGTGTTTCACCACGACATCGGCTATGCGCTGAACGACCCGACGACACTGGCCTTTCTGGGCGGCGTGGCCAAGGAGCTGGACCGGCGCCAGCTTTGGCTGCAGTTCATCCCCAAGATGGGGCGCAAGCTGATGCTGACCGCCGCCTTCCAGTCCACCGCCGACGCGATGATCATCCACTCGGAGATCGGCCCGGAGTTCATGCACGAGGTGACGGCCACGCCCAAGCCGGTGGTGCTGGTTGATTCCGCCGTGCCCGGCGTCCCCACGGTGCGCACCGACGACCGGCGTGGCGCGATGCTGGCGATGCAGCATGCACTGGCGGCGTTGCCAGACTTTGTTGTGGTGCTGTGCTTCATGGTCACCGAGGCCGAGCGCCAGCGGGTGCTCAGCAAGATCAGGCCGGTGCGCAGTGGTTATGTGGCAAGTGAGCGGGTGGCCGGCTACGGGCTGGCCGCGCGGGCGGCGGGGTTTGCACCAGAGCGCATCGTCTGGATCGATGTGGATGACCAGGAGCCCGAGTCAGCCGGCGCACGGCTGGCCGAGGTGCGTGAGCGCATACCGGCCAAGAGCCGGCTGGCGGTGGTGGCGATGAGCGACCGCATGGCGCTGGCAGCACAGCGCGAGGTCAAAACCTGGCGCGGCCGGCAGCTTGTTGCGTTGGTGGGTTTTGACGATATCCCGGCGGCGGCGGCGGCCGGGCTGACCACGATCCGGCAAGACAGCGGCCTGAAGGGCGAGCTGACGGTGCAAGTGCTGCTCGATGGGCTGAAGGGCGCCACGCTGCCGGTTGAGCTGGTGCGGCGCGACACCTGAAAGCAGCGCTTGCTGCGTCGATCCAGGCGTCAATCCGGGTTGATGGTTCGCCGCAAGTTGATCGATTCACAAAACTGCGCTGAGGTGGCTTGAAAATCAAGAGGACACACCGTGAGCGACTCGTTCTTGCTGATCATCCGTCCATTGAAGGCGGCGGTTTTGAGACTGGCCGTGTTGTTGTCTCTGCTGCTGCTTGGCCCGGCCGGATTGGCACAAGCAGGGGTCATGGATTTTCTGTTCACCGCCGCCGGTGCACCGCGTGCGGCCGATGTATCGCGCGAGGCGCCACGGGTGTGGAAGTTTGGCGAGTTCAGCGCCTTGGCGCTGCAGCCGCGTGAGGCGGGCAGCAGCGCCAACCAGCCGCCGGTCAAGGTCAACCCCGAGACCTTGCGCAGCCGGTTGGCGGCGATCGAGTTCAGCGCCGCGCCCGGCCGCAACCTGGCCTTGTTTTCGGCCGACGAGTTGAATGACCTGGTGCCGGCACTGGCCCGCGCACTGGCCACCGCCGGCCCGGGGGACGACGCGCTGCTGTTCAGCACCGCACGCCGCGAGGGTGGGTTTCTGGCCACGCCGCTGTCCATGACCGCCCGGCTGTTTGCGGCCGATGGCGCACTCAACCTGCTGGTGGACAACCCCCGGCTGGATGCGCTGACCACCTTCCGCGCCGGGCGCATCGTGCCCAGCCTGGCCTTTGGTGGACGCAATGCGGCATCGGCCGCGCAGATCAGCAGCGCGGCGGCCTTGTCGCGGCGCGCCGATTGGTTGGTGATCGCACTGGCCGAGGATCAGCGCATGGCCCAGCAGCCCAGCCCGGCGCTGGTGCCAGCGCTGGTGCCGGCGGCAGCCGCCCCCCGCACCGCGCCGGTGGCCGAGCCCGCAGCCCCCCGCCCCCGCGATGCCCGCTTTTACGACGAGCAGGCCCAGCGCCTGAAAGGGCTGCCGCAGTTGCGCGAGCAAGGCGTGATCACCTAAGCGGAGTACCAGCAAAAGCGGCTGGAGATCCTGCAGTCGCTGTAGCCCAGCGCCTGTCAGAGCCCGCTCGCCACCTGCTGTTCGATTGCCAGCGCGGCGCCGCTCAACGCGGCCAGCGTGTCGGTGATCAGCGCGGTGGGAATGGCCGCCAGATAGCCCTGGAACCGGCCCTTGGCCTCAAAACGCGCACGGAAGGCCGACGCAAAAAACCGCGCTTCAAAGCGGGGCACGATGCCGCCGCCGATGAACAGCCCACCTCGGGCGCCGATGGTCAGCGCCACGTTGCCGGCAAAACCACCCAGCAGCGCACAAAACAGGTCCAGCGTCTGGCTGCAAAGCGCATCACTGCCGGCCTCGCCGGCCTCGACGATGGCCGCTGCCGACAGCGCGGCCGGCACCCGCCCCAACACCGTGCCCAGCGCCTGGTGCAGCAGCGGCAGGCCAATGCCCGACAGCAGCCGCTCGGCAGAGACATGGGCAAACTGCTGGCGCACCACGGCCAACACTGCACTTTCCAGATCGTCGGCCGGCGCCAACGTGGCATGCCCACCCTCGCCCGGCAACGCCACCCAGCCGCTGCGGGTGCGCAGCACCGCGCCCACCCCCAGGCCCGTTCCCGGCCCCACCACCGCCAGCGTGTGGCCAGTGGCTTCGGCGCCGGGCAGCAGCGCAGCGCCAGCATGGGCGCGCCACTGCGCGCGGCCCAGGCAGGGCAGCGACAAGGCCAGCGCCTCAAAATCATTCAGGATCAGCAGGCTTTGCAGGCCCAGCGTGGCCTGCACCTGGGCCCGTGAAAACGCCCAATGGCTGTTGGTAAAAGCGATGGTTTCCTCCGCCACCGCGGTGGCCACCGCAAACGCCGCATGGCGCGGTGGGCGGTAATCGGCACCCAGCAGCGTGGCCAGATCGGCCAGGTAGGCACAGGCCGCCTCGGCCGGGCCGGCATGGGCCGGCACCGACAGTTTTTGCACCTGGGCCACGGCTGCACCGGGGCCGGCCAGCCAGCCAAAGCGGGCATTGGTGCCTCCGATATCGGCCACCAGGCGCGGGTAGCTGGTTTCGGCGCCGGGGGCCGGCAGGCCAGGCGCTTCAAGCGGAGCAGGCGTTAAAACCATGGTGTGATGCTTGCTGGAAGAGGTGAATCAACAGCCCAACCGGGGGCCCGGATCGGCCCGGCGGCCGAGTTGGCAAGGTAGCGAAACTACACCGTACTGGCGGGCAAATCAAGCCAACTCTGCACCCGCCGCAACCCGCGCCGAGTGTCGCAAAACCGGCGCATTTTTCCCTGTCTGGCCAAGGGATGGGTGGTTTCTGCAGGCCGGCCCGGTGTAGTCAAGCTACACATTGTGCAATACTCAATTGGACCTGGCGCCGCTGATCTGCGGCCCGGCCAATACCGCTCGCAAGGCACGCGGCTCACGCCACCACCCAGCCCATGGCGCTTCACGACAGCCCCCGCCTGATTGCCGATATCGGCAGCAGCTTTGCGCGCTTTGCACTGGAAACCGGGCCCGGCATGCTCAGTGCGGTGGCGTCGCTGCGCTGTGCCGAGCATGCTGATTTCCAGGCCGCGGTGCGCGCCTACCTGGGCTCGTTGGCCCCGGGCCAGCGGGTGGCGCATGCGGCGGTGGCAATTGCCAACCCGGTGGAGGGCGACCGGGTGCGCATGACCAACTACCACTGGGAGTTTTCGATCGAGCAAGCGCGCCAGCAGCTTGGCCTGGACATGCTGCTGGTGGTCAACGATTTCACCGCGCTGGCGATGTCGCTGCCGCGCCTGAAACCGCAGGACTTGCGCGCTGTGGGCGCTGGCCAGGCGGTGCAAAACAGCGTGATCGGCCTGCTGGGCGCCGGCACCGGGCTGGGTGTGTCGGGGCTGATCCCGGCCGGCGATAGCTGGGTTTCGCTGGGCTCCGAAGGCGGCCACGCCAGCTTCTCGCCGCGTGACGAGCGTGAGCTGGTGGTGCTGCGCCATGCCTGGCGGCAGTTTGAGCATGTGTCGTTTGAGCGCCTGTTGTCGGGCGCCGGGCTGGCGCTGATCTACCAGGCGCTGGCCGAGCACGCCGGCGCCGCCGGTGCCGCCGGTGCCGTCAGTAACGCCCTGGACGCACCCGAGATCACCCGCCGCGCCTTGGCTGGCAGCGATGCGCTGTGCAGCGAAACCTTGCAGGTGTTTTGCGCCGTGCTGGGCACCGCAGCGGCCAACCTGGCGGTCACCCTGGGCGCCAGCGGCGGCATCTACATCGGTGGTGGCATCGTGCCCCGGCTGGGCGCCTGGTTCGACCGCTCACCGTTTCGCGCCCGCTTCGAGGACAAGGGCCGCTTTTCGGCCTACCTGGCGGCCATCCCCACCTGGGTGATCACCGCCGAGCAATCCAGCTTCACCGGCACCTCGGCGATTTTGGATTCGCAGTTGCGCGCGCTGAAAACCGCACCCGGCTCGGCGATCCTGACCCAGATCCGCCGCGCCTGCAGCGAGCTGTCGCCAGCCGAGCTGCGGGTGGCCGAGCAGGTGCTGGCGCATCCCCGCACGGTGCTGAACCAGCCGATCGTCGAGATCGCGCGCGCCGCGCAGGTCAGCCAGCCCACGGTGATCCGCTTTTGCCGCTCGCTGGGCTGTGAGGGGCTGAGTGATTTCAAGCTGCGGCTGGCCTCGGGCCTGACCGGCACGGTGCCGATCACCCATGTGCAGGTGACCAACGACGACTCGATGGTGGAGCTGGGTACCAAGGTGCTGGGCAATACCGCGTCGGCGATCCTGCAGGTGCGCAGCCAGCTCAACCGCGACATGATCGACCGCACCGTGGAGTTGCTGGCGCGCGCCAACCGGGTGGAGTTTTACACCGTGGGCCAGTTTGGCGGCGTGGCGCAGGATGCGCAGTTCAAGTTTCTGCGCTTTGGCATCCCAAGCGGCGCCACCACCGATCCACGCCTGCAGATGCTGGCGGTGAGCGTGCTCAAACCCGGCGATGTGGCGGTGATCATCAGCAGCGGTGGCCGATTGCCCGAGTTGCTGGAGTTGGCCGACACCGCGCGTGAGCGTGGCGCGGCAGTGGTGGCCATCACCGCCAGCCAAAGTCCGCTGGCGCGCAAGGCCCACACGGTGCTGGCGGTGGACCATGTGGAAGACTCGGCCACGCAAGTGCCCATGGTCAGCCGCATCCTGCAGTTACTGATGATCGACATCCTGACCGTGGGTGTGGCGCTGCGTCGGGCGCCGCAGGGGGATGTGGGCCCCGGCGCTGCGCTGAGCGATGCGATGGTTGACGGCGAGGCTTTTCCGGGCCCGAGTGGTTTGACCGATGGCGCCGAGGCGGTGCCGGTTGCGCCCACCACGCCACTGGCCCGCATGACGCTGCACAGCCGCTGAGGCAGGCTCCCTCCCCCGGGCAGGGGGAGGGTTGGGGTGGGGGTCGAAACGGCCAAGTCTCTGGCATCTCTACCCCCATCCCAACCTTCCCCCTTGAAGGGGGAAGGAGCAAACACGCCACGCGCTGCACTCAATATTGGCCTTGCGCCTTCAACCAGGCCAGCTTGCCGACATAACGCGCTTGTTGCACGGCATCCGGGCTGCTGCGGATCGCCTGCTGCAGCTCACGCTGGGCCCGTGCGGGCTCGCCCAAGCGCCAAGCCGCCAGTGCCAGCCAAAAATGCAGCTCGGAAGATTCGCCGGTCAGGCGCTGCTCACGCTCAAACAGCTCTCGCGCCTGGGCGTAAGCGCCCAGCGCCATCGCCGCTTCGCCCTGCTGAAGCTGCTGGAACGGCGACATCGGCTCAATCGCCCGGCGGCGGGCATCCCAATGCGCAGCGTCTTCAAAACGGCCCTGGGCCTGGCGCACCTGGGCCAGGTTCCACAGCGTGGCCACCTGGCGCGGGTCCAGGCCCAGCAGATGCTCGTAGGCCGCTGCTGCGGCCGCAAGCTGGCCGGCGCGCTGGTAAACCACGCCCAGGGTGTTGATCGCCGGCCGGAAGCCCGGGTCGCGCCTCAAGGCCTCGCGCACCCAGGCGTAGGCCTCGGTGGTCTGGTGGCGGGCCAGCGCCTCGGCAGCGCGGTTGTTCATGAACATCGCCAGCACGGTGCGCTCTTCGATCACCACGCTGCGCAGGCCACGCAACTCGTCGGCCGGTAAAAAATCGATCTGCAAGCTGTCGGCGTCCGGCCCCAGAGATGTCCAGCGCCCGCCACCGGGCGGCGGGCGTGGCCCCAGCACCAGGTTGACATGGCCGCTGCGCAAGGTCAGGTCACCGTTGCGGCTGTAAGCCTCTTCCAGCAGCGCGCTCTGGTAGCTGACCACCAGGCCCAACTCACGCGCAAAGCTGGCCGTCATCAGCACCAGCGACAGGCAGTTGCCGGCCCGCGCGGCAAAGGCCTGGGCGGCCGTGCGGGTGCTGCTGGTGTCGTATTCCAGGCGCAGCTCGCGGCCAGCGTACAGCGCATCCACCAGCGCCCGGGCATTGCCCTTGGAGCCCGCACTGCGCAACAGCGGACCGGCCAGGTAGGCGCGCATCGCATCGTCCAGCGCCATCGCCGCATCGGCCTCGGCAGGCACCGGCGGGTGCATGAACAGCCCGTCCTGCAGCAGCGGTTCCACCGGCGGTGCCGGCTGCAAGTTGGCACAACCGGCCAGGCCCAAAACCAACGCCAGCCCCAGCAGGCCAGCGCGAAAAAATTCGAAGCAGCTTGTCATCGCAGACTCCTGCACCGGGGCGGTGCGGCTGCCAGCTTACGCCGATCGGCTCAGCGCCGCGCGCCGCGCCCACCCGCCGGTGCACCACCGCCCGGTCGGCCTTGCCGCACTTGCCGCACCTGCCGAACTTGCCGAACTTGCCAAAGCGGCCGACGCGCCCGCAGTTGCCCGGCGATGCCGTCGTTCAGCCGCTCGCGCAGCGCCACCACCTGGTCGACAAAACCAAACACGCCCGGAAAGCGCTGGTCCAGCCACAGCCACAAGGTGCAGGCACGCAGCGCTTGCTCCATGCGGTCGAGCCGGCTGTGCTCGTCCACGTCGTACAGAAAGCTTGGCTCGCCGGCCTGGCCGTCCCAGGCATGGCGCTCGGTCCAGCCCAAAAACTGCTGCATCAACTGGTCGGTGCGGGTGTCCACCGGGGCTTGCGCGTAGATGAAACGCTCACGCAGCGACAGCGGC
>JANOBL010000143.1:0-1592 GCA_031411635.1 Betaproteobacteria bacterium | reverse complement strand
AATTGGGGCTCGGACCTGACCTTGCTGATCAAGGCCGCCAACGACGCCGGCCTGAATGTCAAGTTCCTGACCTACTACGCCAGCGTCACTGGCACGCCCACCGCCTTGGGCGCAGGCGCTGCCGGCCGGGTCTACCTGGTGGGTTATGGCGAGTCCAACATGCCTGGCGAGATCGGCAAGGTGGCCGATGCTTTCAAAGCCAAATTCAACGACGACTTCTACACCCTGGCGGTGCACCATGCCTTCGCCATGCTGAGCACCGCGATGGCCCAGGCCAAGACCACCGACCCGGTGAAGGTGGCCGCCACGATGGAAGGGTTGAAGTTCAAGAGCTTCAACGGCGAAGTGGAGATGCGCAAGGCCGACCACCAGTTGCAGCAGGGCCTGTACGTGGCGGTGTGAAGAAGGCCGACCCCACACACCCCTACAGCGTGGAGAACACCGGCTACAACTTCCAGTCGGTCAAGTATTACGAGCCCTACGTGGCGAGCACGCCCACGTCCTGCCAGATGAAGCGCCCATAAACACTACCGGCCCGCCGTATCTGCTGGATGGCCCGCCGGAGTGTCGCTCCGACGGGCTGTTTGTTTTCCAACGCTGTACTTCTCCGAGGTGTTTGCCCGCCGTGGACCAGATCCTCATCAACACCTTGAACGGCATCAGCTCCGGGCTGTTGCTGTTCATGCTCAGCTCGGGGCTGACCTAGATCTTCAGCATGATGGGCGTGCTGAACTTCGCCCATGCCAGCTTTTACATGATCGGCGCCTACGTGGCCTACACGCTGACCGGCGTGATCGGTTTCTGGCCGGCGCTGCTGATTGCGCCGTTGGCCGTGGGGCTATTGGGCGCGCTGTTCGAGCGCACCGCGCTGCGCCGGGCGCACAAGTTCGGCCATGTGCCCGAGCTGCTGATAACCTTCGGGCTGAGCTTTGTGGTGCTGGAGGTGGTGCAACTCGTCTGGGGCCGCACGCCGCTGCAGTTTGAGCCGCCGGCGCTGCTGCAGGGGCCGGCGTTCACCATCGTGCAGTCGCCCAGCGCCGGGCTGGCTATGGTGCTGGGCGTGGCCGGCGATGCGCTGTGCCAGGGTGCACAGTGCTCGCGTTTCCCGATGACCCGGGCTTTCATGATGGGCGTGGCGCTGCTGATGCTGGTGGCCTTGTGGCTGCTGCTGACGCGCACCCGCATCGGCCTGGTGATCCAGGCCTCGCTGACGCACCCGGAGGCGGTGGAGGCGCTGGGCCACAACGTGCCCCAGGTCTTCATGCTGGTGTTCGGCAGCGGCTGCGCGCTGGCCGGCCTGGCCGGGGTGATCGGGGGCATCACCTTCATCACCGAACCGGCGATGGCGGCAGTGGTGGGCTCCATCATCTTCGTCGTGGTGGTGGTGGGCGGCATGGGCTCGTTGGCCGGGGCGTTTGCCGCGTCGATCCTGATCGGCCTGCTGCAGACCTTGCCGCTGACGGTGGACGCCTCGCTGGCCGATGCGGTGAACCGGTTGGGCGCGGCGGTGGGGCCGCAGACCCCCGGTTGGCCGATCCTGCGCATCACCTTGGCCCAGGCCGCTCCTATCCTGCCGTATCTGCTGCTGGTGC
>JANOBL010000142.1:0-3764 GCA_031411635.1 Betaproteobacteria bacterium | reverse complement strand
CCCGCCACAGGTGGGGGCCGCCCCCCCCCCCCCCCGCCCCAACCGCACAACCCACGCCGACGGTCACCGATACCGGCACCCCTGCGGCCCCCCGCTCCACCGTGGCGCCCCCCACCCGCGCCCGCACCCGGCCGGCCACCTGCGGGCCAAACGCGGCTGGGCAATTGGGCAGCAGCACGGCAAATTCTTCGCCACCGATGCGCGCCGCCAGGTCCATCGGCCGCACGCTGTCGGTCAAGGCCTGGGCCACGGCGCGGATCACCAGGTCGCCGGCAGCATGGCCATGCTGGTCGTTGACGCGCTTGAAATGGTCGATGTCCACCATCAGCAGCAAGGCCGGCTCGCCGGATCGGGCCACCCGGTCCACCTCGCGGGCCAGCGCCAGCTCGAAGGTGCGGCGATTTGCCAGGCCGGTCAAAGCATCGCGGCTGGACAAATCCACCAACTGGTCGATCAGCGCTTGCAGGTAAGCCGGCGATCCGGCCAGCGCAACCGGCTCGGCCTGACCGGCCTGGCGCAACAAGGCCAGCGCGCTGTCCAGCCGCAATGCCGCTGGCAGCACTGCACCGGAGCGTGCAGCATCTGGATCAGGCGGAAACGGCGGAACAGAGGGCGCGGAGGGATCCACAAGCAGCAGGCCCAGACCTGGGGCAACGCACGGGCCGCCAGTCTAGCGGCGCCATGCCATGCCACAGCGCTGCAATTAACCCCCGTTTGGCCCACAGTTTGTGCCATTGCCAGGCCCACCGCCGGCCCAGACTTGTGGCCTGCTGCAGCCGCCGATGCCACCATGACCGAACTGGTTTCCAAAGCCCGCGCCTTGCCGGCGGCGGCTGCAAGCGCCGCCGCCATTGCGCCCGAGTTCAGCTACTCGGCAGCCGATTTTGAGCAGGTGTGCGCACTGATCTACCAACGTGCCGGCATCAGCCTGCACGCCGGCAAACAGGCGATGGTGTACAGCCGCTTGTCGCGCCGGCTGCGCGATACCCGGCACCACTCGTTTGCCGCGTACCTGCAGTGGCTGCAAAGCCAGTGCGGCCCGGCAGCAGCAGCGGAGTGGCAGGCGTTTGTCAATTGCCTGACCACCAACCTGACCGCGTTTTTCCGCGAAGACCATCACTTCAAGGCACTGGCCGAGGATTTGCGGGCCCGCAGCGGCCGCACGCTGCGCATCTGGTGCAGCGCGGCGTCCACCGGTGAAGAGCCGTATTCGATTGCGATGACGGTGGCCGAGACGCTGGGGCCGCAGGCCAGCGTGCACATCGTGGCCAGCGACATCGACACCCAGGTGCTGGCCACCGCCCAGCGCGGCGTGTACGACGCCGATGCACGGGGCCTGTCACCCGAGCGGCTGCAGCGCCATTTTTTGCGCGGCACCGGTGCCAATGCCGGCAGCATCCGCATCAAGCCCACGCTGGCGCGCTGGATTGAGTTTCAGCCGTTCAACTTGATGAGCCGGCCCTGGCGACTTGGCGAAACACCGGGCGAGGCCTTTGACATCGTGTTCTGCCGCAACGTGATGATTTATTTTGACGCCCCCACCCAGCAGCAGGTGCTGCAGCAGATGCACCGCGTGCTGCGGCCGGACGGGCTGCTGTACGTTGGCCACTCGGAGAACTTCAGCGATGCACGCGCGCTGTTTGCGCTGCGTGGCAAGACGATTTACCAGCGGGTGAACACTGTCGGTTGACAGCGCGCAAGCGCCTGAAGTTCAGCCCTCGGCTGCCGATAAATAGCGCAGCACCCGCCCCCATCCGATGATGCCCCCTTCCCCCTTGGTGCGTGCTGCGGCCAGTGCGCCTGCCGTGTCGGCCAACCTGGCCCGCCTGAAGGCCCTGCCGCGCAAGCCTGGCGAGGCCTCGTTTTTCTACTGGGATGCGCATTTCCGCAGCGACGCTGTCAAGGTGCTGCCGGGTGAGTACTTTGTGCATGACGAAGAGATTCTGATCACCACCACCCTGGGTTCTTGCATTGCCGCCTGCCTGTGGGACCGCGAGCGCCGCATCGGCGGCATGAACCACTTCATCCTGCCGGATGAGGTGGGCAAAAACGGTGCCGGCCAGGACGCCGCCCATTCTGGCGGCCGCTACGGCAGCGTCGCGATGGCGCTGCTGATCAACGAGTTGATCAAGCGCGGCGCCTCGCGCCAGACCCTGGAGGCCAAGGTGTTTGGCGGCGGCGCGGTGATTGCCGGCATGAGCAGCCTGAACGTGGGTGAGCGCAACACCCGGTTTGTGATCGAGTACCTGCGCACCGAGGGCATCCCGATCGTCAGCCGTGACGTGCTGGAGATCTACCCGCGCAAAGTGTGTTTTTTACCGGTGAGCGGCAAGGTGATGGTCAAGCGCCTGGCGCCCACCCATGCCGACGCGTTTGTCGCGCAAGACCGGGTGGCGGCGCAAGAGGCCCAGCCCGAGATCAGCAGTGGTGGATCGGTTGACCTGAGAGCTTGAGAAGGAATCCAATGCACCCGCGTGAGGCCCCAGAAGGCGTTCGATCCAGGCGCAAAGCGCAGGCGGGCCGGTGGCCCGAGCCAGAGGCTCGGTCCTTCGCCAGGCACAAACAGTCCGTTTGGACTGTTTGTGTCCGGGCTCAGCCCGGCGAGCGTTTGCAGAGACTAGCGGGCGTCTTCTGGGGCCTCACCCTGCGGGCCGGGGTACCCAAGGGCACAGGCGGGCGTTGCGACCCTTGCCCTGGCGCAAGCCAGGGCTGCGGTCCGCGCCTACGCCTGTGCCCTTGGCCACCCCGGCGCGGGTGCATTGGATTCCTTCTCAAGCTCTGAGCCCGCCGTGAGCAAGGCACTTCCCATTCGCGTGATGCTGATCGAGGACGACGAGGACGTGCTCCTCAGTACCGCCCAGGCGCTGAACCTCGCCGGTTTCGAGGTCGAGGCGTTTGCCAATGCCGAAGGCGCGCGTTTGCACATCAGCTTCGACGCACCCGTGATCGTCGTCTGCGACGTCCGCCTACCGGGCATGAGCGGCATCGAATGGTTGCCCGAGATCCGCACCATCGACGCTGATTTGCCGGTGGTGCTGATCACCGGCCACGGCCATATTGCGATGGCAGTGCAGGCCATGCGCGACGGCGCCTACGACTTCATCGAGAAACCGTTCACGTCGGAACGGCTGGTGGCGGTGGTTCGGCACGCCATCGAACGGCGGCAGCTGACGTTGCAGGTGCGAAGCTTGCGCGACGCGCTGGAAAACTGGCATGGCATCCAGGCGGTACTGCTCGGCCGTTCGGCCCAGATCCAACGGCTGCGACGCACGGTGATGAACTTGGCGGAGACCTCGGTCGACGTGCTGATCTACGGCGAGACCGGTACCGGCAAGGAACTGGTGGCGCGTTGCCTGCACGACCAGAGCGAGCGCCGGCGGAACCACTTCGTGCCGCTCAACTGCGGCGGATTGCCAGAGGCGCTGGCCGACAGCGAACTCTTCGGCCACGAGGCGGGCGCCTTCACCAGTGCCCACCGGGTGCGCGTGGGCAAGCTGGAGTACGCCCATGGCGGCACCTTGTTCCTTGACGAGATCGAGAGCATGCCGATGGCCGTTCAGGTCAAGTTCCTGCGCGCGCTGCAGGAGCGCTGCATCGAGCGCGTCGGCTCGAACAAATCCATCCCGATCGACTGCCCATCGGGCGACGAAGCGCGGCGAACGCGTGTTGTCCTGCGCGGTGCCCCACGGGATCAGATGATCGTCCGTATCATAGGCGATTTCACGCTCCGCCTCGTAGCTGATCTGTGTCCGCGGGATCCAGCT
>JANOBL010000141.1:0-3304 GCA_031411635.1 Betaproteobacteria bacterium | reverse complement strand
GCCCCGCGCCGGCGCAGCAGGTATTCCAGGCCGATCAAGCCTTTGCCCAGCAGCGAGTTGGCCATCGTGTTGAGGGTCTTGACGCCCTGCACCGCAAACACCGCGCGGATCTGCAAATGGTCTTGCAGGTTCTGGCCCACGCCAGGCAGATCGTGCTGCACGCTGATGCCATGCTGCTGCAGCAGCGCACCCGGGCCGATGCCCGAGAGCTGCAAAATCTGCGGCGTGCCGATGGCGCCGGCCGCCAGCACCACGCTGCTGGCCGGGCCCGCCGGGCTGCCGTTATCGTGCAGCCGGGCGATCAGCGGTGCGCCGCGGTTGTGGTCGTGGCCCTCGGGCCGCACCTCCACACCTGTGATGCGCAGGCCTGACGCGTCGCGCTGGGTGATCAACCGGGTCACCTGCGCCCCCGTCCACACCTGCAGGTTGTCGCGGTGCTGCACCGGGCGCAAAAACGCCTTGGTGGTATTCCAGCGCAGGCCGCCGCGCTGGTTGACCTCGAAATAACCCACGCCTTCGTTGTTGCCCCGGTTGAAATCCTCGGTGGCCGGGATGCCGGCCTGCTGCGCGGCGGCGGCAAAAGCGTCCAGGATCTCCCAGGACAAACGCTGCTTGTCGACCCGCCATTCGCCGCCCGGCCGCTCGCCGGTGGCGTCAAAGCCGGGTTCGGCATGCAGGGCATCAACGCCGCGCCAATGGTCTTCGTGCTGTTTGAAGAAGCCCAGGCACTCGTCCCAGCGCCAGCGCGCATCGCCGGTGGCTGCCGCCCAGCCGTCGTAATCACGCTGCTGGCCACGCATGTAAATCATGCCGTTGATGCTGGAGCTGCCACCCAGCACCTTGCCACGGGGGTAGCGCAGCTTGCGGCCGTTCAGCCCGGGCTCGGGCTCGGTGAAGTACAGCCAGTCGGTGCGTGGATTGCCGATGCAATACAGGTAACCCACGGGGATGTGCACCCAGAGGTAATCGTCATTGCCGCCGGCCTCGATCAGCAGCACCTGCTTTTGCGGGTCGGCGCTGAGCCGGTTGGCCAGCAGGCAGCCGGCGGTGCCGGCACCGATGACGATGTAGTCGTAGCTGGGTGGTGGCACCGAGACTTTCATCGCTCAAGGTCAGCGCAAGGTGGGGCTGGCCAGGATCGGAAACAGCTTGACCAGCCCATCGGCCAGCAACTCCACCGCCATCGCCGCCAGGATCAACCCCATCAGCCGGGTCATCACATTGATGCCGGTGCGGCCCAGCACCTTGGCGATGCGGCCGGACGCGGCAAACGCCGCATAGGTGGCCAGGCCGATCACCACGCCATAGCCCACCAGCACCGCGTGCTCCATGAACGTACGGGTTTTTTCGGCGTAGATCACCATCGTCGAGATCGTTGCCGGGCCGGTCAGCAGCGGGATCGTCAGCGGCACCACCGCGATGCTGGCGCCGGCATCCAACTTGGACTGGCCCTCTTCAACATCGTCCTTGCCACTTTCGGCCGGCTGGGCATTCAGCATGTGCAGCGACGTGATCAGCAACAACATGCCGCCGCCAACCTGGAACGACGCGATCGAGATGCCAAAGAAGCTGATGATGTGCAGCCCGGCCAGGCCGCTGACCGCAATCACAACAAACGCCGAAAACGAACTGACACGCAAGGTGCGCAAGCGCTGCTCGCGGTTCAGGCCCTGGGTGAAAGCGAGAAAAAACGGCACTGCGCCGATCGGGTTGACGATGGCCAGCAGGGCAATCAGCGGTTTGAGCAAGTCCATCGGTGGAGTCATCGGTGGCTATGAGCCTGTGACAGCGTCATCATCCAACCGACGCAGCGCGAGGTACAGCTCGCAAAGTCCACGAAGGTACACCACGCCGGGCACCACCAGGCCCAGCGCAAACACCAGCCCGGCGCCGGTGCGTGCCGCCGACGTGGCCGCCGACAGCGTGGTCGCGCCCGGCGCCAGCCGGAAGCCCTGACCAAACAGCGCCGCCAGAAACGGATCGGGCGTGATGTCCAGCCCCACCCCCAGCACCGCCAGGCCCAACAGCGCCCGGCCGCCGGCCAGCACCACAAAACTCACCAGGCCGGCCACCGCGGCGGTCAGCAAACTCACCGCCGCCGACAACAAAATGGCGTGGGCAAAGCGCCGCCGCACCTGGCGCCACAGCAGCGCCAGCACCGCGCGCACGCCCAGCCCGGCCCAGACTGCCGGTGCCGCCACCGGCCCCACCAAGGTGACCAGCGCCAGCGCCACCAGGCCCAGCGCCGGCACCGCTGCGGCCACGGTGGCGCTGAGCACGGTGTCACCCAGCCAGGGCAGCCGGCTGGCAATCAGCAGGCCCAGCACCAAGCCGACCAGCAGCGCGGTGAGCAGCAGCAGCACACCCACCACCAGCAGCAGGCGGTGGGCGTGCGTCAGTGCATCGCGCAGCGCGTCGACCGGATCGCGGCAGGGCAGTCCGTTGGCTTCGTCCATCAACACCATGCCGGCGGCATTGCTGCCATAGAACAACGCAAAAAACGCGGCACCGGCCCAAAGCGCAGCCTGCAGGCCGGCCTCGCGCGACATCGCCGATTGCGCCACCGTCAGCAACAGGCCCGACAGCGCGATGGCCAGCAACAGCAGGTACAAGGCCCGTGCATTGCGCACCGATTCGATGCTTTGCAGCACCGAATTGAGGGCTGGCAATGCCCCCTGGTCGACTGGTTGTACCCGCATGACAACACTCATGATACTTGCGGGTTTGCCCCTGTTCAGGCGCACTGGTGGCGCCCGCGCATTTGCCACCATAATGTTCGGAGGGGGCGTCAGCGCCCCCGGCCCGTGTCTGGAGACGGCGCCTGCAGCTTGAGTGGTTCATGCCGGGATGAAGCTCCACATGGTTTACTTTTCTTGAGAAGGAGCTTCCCGCCATGGGAAACAAGCTTTACGTCGGCAATCTTGCGTACTCGGTGCGTGACGAATCCCTGCAGCAATCGTTTGGCCAGTTCGGCAATGTGACGTCTGCCAAGGTGATGATGGACCGCGAAACCGGTCGTTCCAAAGGCTTTGGTTTTGTCGAGATGGCCTCCGACGCAGAAGCCCAAGCTGCGATGAACGGCATGAACGGCCAGCCGCTGGAAGGCCGCGCGATCGTTGTCAACGAAGCCCGCCCGCGTGAAGAGCGTCCGGGCGGCGGCGGTGGTGGTTATGGCGGTGGCGGCGGTGGTTACGGCGGCGGTGGTGGTGGCCGCAGCGGTGGTGGCGGTGGCTACGGCGGTGGTGGCAGCAGCGGTGGTGGTGGTTACGGCGGCGGCGGTGGTGGTGGTGGCCGCAGCGGCGGC
>JANOBL010000140.1:0-5134 GCA_031411635.1 Betaproteobacteria bacterium | reverse complement strand
GCAATGCCGCTCATGCCGGCGCCGCCGACGCCGACGAAATGGATGTGCTTGACGGCGTGTTTCATGGCTTGTTCACCAGCCTTTCCAGTTCGTCGGCTACGCGGGCGGCGGCTTGGGGTTTGGCCAGGGTGCGGGCGTTTTGGGCCATTGCCAGCAAGGCCGGGCGATCCATTTCTTGCAGTAGCTTGGCAAGCGACTCAGCGCTCATCTCAGCCTGCACCAGGTGCAGCGCCGCACCGTGGCTTGCCATGTACTGGGCGTTGTCCCGCTGGTGCGCGGTGGTGCTGACCACCAAGGGCACCAGCAAGCTGGCCACGCCGCCAGCGCACAGCTCGCTGACCGTCACCGCACCGGCGCGGCAGACGATCACATCACAGGCCGCCAGGCGCTGGTCCATGTTGTCGATGAACGGCAGCACCTCGGCCTCGACACCTGCCTGGGCATAGGCCGCGCGTACAGCTTCCAGTTGCGCAGCGCCGGTCTGGTGCACGGTGCGTGGGCGTGTTTGCAACGGCAGCAAAGCCAGCGCAGCGGGCACAGTCTGGTTCAGCACTTGAGCGCCCAGGCTGCCGCCCACCACCAGCAACTGCAAGGGTCCGGTGCGATTGGCATAACGCACTGCCGGCGCGGCCAAAGCCTCGATCTCGGCCCGCACCGGATTGCCGGTGACCAGGCCGCGTTTGACTTTTGAGGCCGGGCCATCAAAGCCAAAGGCCACACTGTCGGCCACTGGCAGCAAGGCCTTGTTGGACAGCAGCAGCGCCGCATCGGCATTGACCAGCATCAGCGGCTTGCCCAGCAGGCTGGCCATCAAACCACCTGGGAAACATACGTAACCGCCCATGCCCAGCACCGCATCGGCGCTGCGCCGGCGCAGGAAACGTGCTGAATCCCAAAACGCCTTGAGCAGGCGCAAGCCACCGGTCAGCGTGTGCAACAAGCCCTTGCCACGCAAGCCGGTGAAGGCCAGCACATCCAGTGCAATGCCGGTGGGCGGTACCAAACGGTTTTCCATGCCGCTGGCGGTGCCCAGCCAGCTCACGCTCCAGCCCCGGCGCTGCACCTCGCGCGCCACCGCGATGCCGGGGATGATGTGGCCGCCGGTGCCGGCCGCCATGATGACCAGGTGCGGCATCACGCCCTGCCCCCCCGCATCAGTGCTCGATTCTGGCTGCGGCCCGCGCACTGCGTGCGCTTCACATCGCTGCGCGATGTGAGCCTGCGCCGAAATCGACCCCCAACGCTGCGCGTCGGCGTGCCGCCCATGCTGCGCATGGTCGCCCCGCTCATGCGCGGCCTCCGCGCATGAGTGCTCGATTTTCAATATCCACGCGCACAACAATCGCCAGCGCAATCAGGTTCAACAGAATCGCCGAGCCGCCATAGCTAAGCAGCGGCAAAGTCAAGCCCTTGGTCGGCAAGGCGCCCAGGTTGACACCCATGTTGATCAGTGTTTGGCCGCCCATCCAGATGCCGATGCCCTGGGCCATCAGGCCGGCAAAGATCCGGTCCAGCGCCACGGCCTGGCGGCCGATCACAAAGATGCGGCGGGTGAGCCAGAAAAACGCCAGGATCACCGCCGCCACGCCGATGAAGCCCAGTTCCTCGCCGATCACCGCCAGCAAGAAGTCGGTGTGCGCCTCGGGCAGGTAATGCAGTTTTTCCAGGCTGCCCCCCAGGCCCTGGCCGGTGATCTCGCCGCGGCCAAAGGCGATCAGCGAATGGCTGAGCTGGTAGCCCTTGCCGGCCGAGTACAGCGGATCAAACGGATTGGTAAACGCCAGCGCACGCTGCATGCGCCAGGGGCTGGAGACGATCATCACCACCATCGCGCCCAGCAGCATCGCGACGCTGACAAAAAACATGCGGCCGTTGACGCCACCCAAGAAAAGGATGCCCAGCGCAGTGATCGCGATGACGACAAACGCACCCATGTCGGGCTCGGCCAGCAGCAGCACGCCGATCAGCGCCAGCGACACCGCCATCGGCCACACCGCTTTGACAAAGCGCTCCTTGACCTCCATCTTGCGCACCATGTAGCTGGCGGCGTACATCGCCATCGCCAGCTTGGCCAGCTCACTGGGTTGGAAGTTCATCAGCCCCAGCGGCAACCAGCGCCGCGCGCCGTTCACGCCCTTGCCCACATGCGGCACCAGCACCAGCGCCAGCAGCACCAACGACAGCACAAAGAGGCGAGGCGCCCAGGTCTCCCAGACGCTGATCGGCACCTGCACCGCCAGCAGCGCGGCGACAAACGCAATGCCCAGCGACAGCGCATGCCGGCTCAAGAAGAAGGTGGGCGAGTAGCGGGCGTACTTGGGGCTGTCGGGCAACGCCACGCTGGCCGAATACACCATCACCAGGCCGAGTGCCAACAGGCCGACCACACACCAGACCAGGGCCGCGTCAAAACCCGAAATACGCGGAGGCGCGCCGTTGGGTTCGCCTTGCCAATCGCGGATCGGCAAGTTGTTGTCGTCGGCAGACGCACCACCCCGCAGGCGCTGCAGCCAGCCAGGCAGGCGTTGGGTCAGCGTGGCCATCAGACGACTTCTCCCAACTCAGCGGCCAGCGCCCGCACTGCGGCCACAAACACCTCGGCGCGGTGGCCGTAGTTGCGGAACATGTCCAGGCTGGCGCAGGCCGGGCTGAGCAGCACCGCGTCGCCAGGCCGGGCTTGCTGGAAGCACCAGGCCACAGCAGCTTGCAGGCTGGTGTGGTGCTGGCGCGGCACGGCTTGGGCGGCTGCGTCGGCGGCCAGCAAATCGCCGATCAATTGCGCATCACGCCCGATCAGCGCCACTGCCCGGGCAAATCGCGCCACTGGTGCTGCCAATGGCGAAAAATCCTGGCCTTTGCCATCGCCGCCCAGGATCACGACCAGCCGGCCGGGCGACAGGTCGGCGCCCAGGCCTGACAAGGCTGCCACGGTGGCACCCACGTTGGTGCCCTTGCTGTCGTCGTAGGCTGGCACGCCGGCCACGCTGGCGATCAGTTCCACCCGGTGCGGTTCACCGTGGTATTCACGCAGGCCGTGCAGCATCGGCGCCAGCGGGCAGCCAATGGCGGTTGCCAGTGCCAGCGCGGCCAGCGCATTGGCGGCGTTGTGGCGGCCGCGCACCTGCAATGCATCGGCGGGCATCAGGCGCTGCAAATGGATTTCTTCGTCTTCGTCTCTCTTGCCGAGTTTGTGGCGTCTGAAGGTCTCGTCAACTTCTCGCGCGCGCACCAGCCAGGCCATGCCCATTTCCACCACCAGGCCGAAGTCGCCAGGGTGCTGCGGCGCATCCAGGCCAAAACGCGCCACCTTGCGATCAACTGACTTGCCGGACCGGCCGCGACCACCCTTGACCAGCACCGGCGCCGGGATCATCGCCTCGGTGCGCAGGTCGTCACGGTTGATCACCATCACCGTGCGCTGGCCAAAGATGCGGGCCTTGGCGCTGGTGTAGGCGTCCATCGTGCCGTGCCAGTCCAGGTGATCTTGACTGATGTTGAGCACGGTGGCGGCATCGGGCTCGAAGCCTTGCACACCGTCGAGTTGGAAGCTGGAGAGTTCGAGCACCCAGACTTGGGGCAGGTGCCGGAAGGCTGGGGCTGTGGGGGGAGGCGGGGTGAGTTGGATTGGGGCTTCTTCGTGGTCCGCACCCTCACCCCAACCCTCTCCCTGAGAGGGAGAGGGGGTAACAGCCTCGTCATCGGCGGGTGTGGCTCCCTCTCCCTGCAAGGGAGAGGGCTGGGGTGAGGGTGCAGTCTCTGCATGCAACACCGGCTCCAAATCCAAGGCCGCCGCCAGCGTGTCCAGCATCGTCGGCCCGATGTTGCCGGCCGCCGCCACCCGCAGGCCGCAGCGCGCCACCAGCAAGGCGCACATTGCCGTGGTGGTGGTCTTGCCATTGGTGCCGGTGATGGCCAGCACCTTGGGCGCGTACGCCCGGTCCACCTTCAGATCGGCCAGCGCCTGGGCAAACAAATCCAACTCACCCGCCACCCGGACGCCGGCAGCACGCGCCGCGTCCAGCAGCGGTGCGATGCGTGCATCGCCAGGTGCCAGGCCCGGGCTTTTCAGCAGCAGTTGCACACCGGCCAGATCGCCAGCCGACAACACACCGCCACGCACCACGGCAGCAGGCACCGATTCGCGCAGCGCCGCCGCCTGCGGTGGGTTCTCGCGTGAATCCCACACCGTCACCAGCGCGCCAAAACGCGCACACCAGCGCGCCATCGCCAGGCCCGAATCACCCAGGCCCAGCACCAGCACATGTTGATCGCGCAAGTGGTGGGCAGCCGCCGCCGGGCCGCCCCAAGGCGGCTGCGCGCCCCCTTGGGGGGCAGCGAACGAAGTGAGCGTGGGGGTGGTCATTAACGGAGTTTCAAGCTGGCCAGCCCGATCAGGCACATCAGCATCGTGATGATCCAGAACCGGATCACCACCTGGGTTTCGGTCCAGCCGCTCTTCTCGAAGTGGTGGTGCAGCGGCGCCATCTTGAAGATGCGCCGGCCCTCGCCGAATTTGCGCTTGGTGTACTTGAACCAGCTCACCTGCAGCATCACCGACAGCACCTCGGCGACAAACACCGCGCCCATGATGCCCAGCACGATCTCTTGCCGCGTGATCACCGCCACCGTGCCCAGCCCACCACCCAGCGAGAGGGCCCCTACATCACCCATGAACACCTGCGCCGGATGGGCGTTGAACCACAAAAACGCCAGCCCGGCACCGGCCAGCGCGCCGCAGAAGATGATCAGCTCACCGGCGCCCGGGATGTGCGGAAACAGCAGGTACTTGCTGTACACCGCGTTGCCAACGATGTAGGCAAAAATGCCCAGCGCCGAGCCCACCAGCACCACCGGCATGATGGCCAGGCCGTCCAGCCCGTCGGTAAAGTTGACCGCATTGCTGGCGCCGACGATCACAAAGTAAGTCAGCGTGATGAAGCCAAACACCCCCAGCGGGTAGCTCACGGTCTTGAAAAACGGCAGCATCAAATCGGCCTTGGGCGGTAAGTCGTTCGAGAAGCCGCTTTGCACCCAGCGGATAAACAGCTCCAGCACCCGCAGATTGGTGGTCTCGGAGACCGAAAACGCCAGGTACAGCGCAGCCACCAGGCCGATCAGCGATTGCCAGAAAAAC
>JANOBL010000139.1:0-2758 GCA_031411635.1 Betaproteobacteria bacterium | reverse complement strand
GGGCGCCATCCAGGCGCAAGGCGCAGCCTGGTTGGACACCCGGCGAGCACTTGCAACGACGAGGGCGCCCCTGGCAGGTGCTCACCCTTCGGGCAGGTGGCTGGCAGGGCGCGCTGCGTCGTTGCGAGCCTTGCCCAGGCGTACAGCCTGGGCTTCAGCCCGCGCCTGGCCGCCCGCCCTGCCAGCCGCCTGCGTACATCCGATTTCTCCGTTTCACTGGACTAGCCATGCGGCACTCGACGCACCACAGCTACAGCGTTCGCTGCCGCACAGACGGCGCAGCGCAATTCGCCTACTGTGAGGTGCACGAAGAACGCAAACGCAGCCCGGCGAAGTCACGGCTGGAGCAATGCGGTCCCAACCTGGACTTCGACGGCATGGACAGTCACACCAAAACGAACCGCATCGCGACATGGATGCTGGGTGGGTGTGGCATCTGGTTGATTGCGCTGGGCTTCTACTTCGCCCTTCTTCGTCCACCCTTGTTCACTGCCCGCCGAAGTGATGCAGGTCGGGTCGGGACGTGTCATTCGAACGGCTGGACGAGATAGCGCGGCGCACCGAGGTATTGGTCAGCCGGGCGACTCGGCACGGGGGCAAGCCCGGCGGACCGGCAAACGAGCAGCCCAACAAAACGTCTGCGCAGAAGGTCATCCCGCAATCCCGTCAAGAGAGGGCCGCTTGAGGCCCCCGAATCAACCCCCTGCGACGCGCCGAGGCTTTTCGGGCCGCAATGCCGTAGTGACGGTATCGGATTGCCTGCTTCAGCAACGCGCCGGGGGTATCGCTGATGCGCAGATCATTTCTGCTTGGCGAGCCACTTGTCGAATTGCGCGATCTCTTTCTTCTGCGCCGCGATGATCTGCTTGGCCATGGTCTTCATTTCAGGCGACTTGCCGTGCGCGATTTCCATCTCGGCCATGCTCAAGGCTTGCTGATGGTGCATCTTCATCATCATCGCGAAATCCTTGTCGGTGTCACCCGACATCGTCATCTTCTGCATGCCGTCCATGCCCATCATCATGGACGCCTTCATGTCATGCGAACCGGCTGCGCCCTTCTGCATCTGGCCCATGGGCATGCTGGCTGAATGAGGCATGGCAGGTGCGGTCTGCGCCTGCGCCGCAACTGATGCGAGCCAAAGTGCCGCGAGCGGCACGAGGCACAGTGCCTTGATGGGATTGAGCGTCTTGAAGTGCATGGATATCTCCTGGGTGATGAAATTGAGCGATCAGTGAGCCGGGTGCCAGCCTTGGCGCCGCGCTGACAGTGACCCTTGATGGGCATGCCGCTCTGCTTCGCAACCGCACCATGCGGATGCGAACAGCGCATGTCACCAACATATTCCAGGCTCCAATTTAAGTCTGTGCGCTGGAGCACCCGTAGGACTGCGACGCCGGGTGACGTAGGTAGGCGCCGGGTTTCCGCCCGTCAGTGCTCAGCCCGGCGCGTAGCCGGCCTCGGTGACCGCAGATTCGATGGTCTCGCGGTCTTCAACGGTTTCGACCCGTACCCGATGGCTGGGCAGATCAATCTCAACGCCGGCTTTCGGATCAGCCTGTCTGATGGCTTTGGTGACGATGCTGACGCAGTGGCCGCAGGTCATGGTGGGGAGTGTGAGTTCGAGCATGGATGGTCCTTGCGACGTTGGAGCAAGGATGGTCGACCTTGCCACCGTGGTAGGGTCAAGCGGGCGCTGGGCAACCCCTGCTGCTGGAAGGGTGTTGTGATTTGGCAGGCTTGACATTCCCATGATGGGAACCTTGAAACTGGCCGCCTACTCAATCTTCGGTTTAGCGAACGCATCGTGAACGCTTTGCAAGCAGACCTCCAACCAGGCCACAGACCATGAACGCTGCCATTGCACCCATCCTCAAGCCAAGCAGCTTGCTCGACTGGAGCCTGCCCATCGAGGGCATGACCTGCGCGTCGTGCGTGTCGCGGGTGGAGCACGCCCTGCAGAAGGTGCCCGGCGTTGCCGAGGCCAGCGTGAACCTGGCGACCGAGGCGGCCAGCATCCGGTCGGCGCCTGGCACAGGCCTGGCAGACCTGCGTGCCGCCATCGAGAAAGCGGGCTACACGGTCGGCGAGAGCAACCTGACGCTGGCCATCGAAGGCATGACCTGCGCGTCGTGCGTGTCGCGCGTCGAAAAGGCGTTGCTGCGTGCGCCCGGTGTGGTGCGGGCAGAGGTCAATCTGGCCACCGAGTCGGCGTCCGTCACGCTGGCCACGCGCCAGATTGACGAAGCGGCGCTCGCGGGTGTCGTGGCAGCCGTGCAGCGCGCTGGCTACACAGCGCGGCCCCGGCACGTCGGGTCCGAAGCTGAGGCAGGGGGCGCCGGAGCCGTCGGGACCGTGTCTGGACGACGTGCCGAATGGTGGCCGGTGGCGGTGGCTGCGGCCCTGTCAGCGCCCCTGGTGCTGCCGATGATCGGGCTGCTGTTTGGCCTGCACTGGATGCTGCCCGGCTGGATTCAACTGGCCTTGGCCACGCCGGTGCAGTTCTGGCTTGGCGCGCGTTTCTACCGCGCGGGCTGGAAAGCGCTGAAAGCCGGCAGCGGCAACATGGACCTGCTGGTCGCTCTGGGCACCAGCGCCGGCTACGGCCTGAGCCTGGTGCAGTTGCTGCGCTCAGTTGCGAACGACGGCAACCAGAGCATGCAGCTCTACTTCGAAGCCTCGGCGGTGGTCATCACCCTGGTGCTGCTGGGCAAGTGGATGGAGACACGGGCCAAGCGGCAAACCACCGAGGCGATCC
>JANOBL010000138.1:0-1621 GCA_031411635.1 Betaproteobacteria bacterium | reverse complement strand
ATCCGCTGGGCTTCGACCAGGTGGTGGCGCTCGGCCTGGTCCAGCGTGGCCTCCAGCGCCGCCGTGTCGGCCGCCGCATCCAGCGCGGCCAACTCGGCACGCCATTGCCTCAACAACGCCGGCAACTGGTCGGCCGGGCGGCGGTAGCGGCGCGCCAGGCCCATCCAGGCCGACATGCGGCCGTCCAGCTCGGCCAGGCGCTGCGGATCAAGATCGGCATGGCCCAGGTAGGCGTTGAGCGAATGCGCGGCGTCACGCAACTGGGCCAGCGCGCCCTGCAAGGCCTCGACGATGCCGGTGAGGCGGGCATCGTGCTGGGCCACGCTGCTCAACTGGTCCAGCGCCCGGCTGGTCAGGGCTTCGGCATTGGCGGGCTCGGCGTCGGCCACGCCGTCCAGCGCATGACGCGCGGCGTCCATCAAGGCCTGGGCATGGGCCAGGCGCTGGTGCTCGGCCGACAACTCGGCCCACTCGCCTTCGGCCGGGCCCAGTTTGTCCAGCTCGCCGATTTGCCAGGCCAGGCGCTCACGCTCGCGGTGGATTTCGTCGCCACGCTCGCGGGCCTGCGCCAGGGATTCGGCGGCCGATTTGCGTCGGGCAAAGCGGGCCGCCAGCTCGGCGATGTCCAGTCCGGCCTGGGCATCCAGCAGCGCGCGGGTGGCCGCCGGCCGGGTCAGGCTTTGCCAGGCGTGCTGGCCGTGGATGTCCAGCAAATGGTCGGCCGCCTCACGCAACTGCGCCACGGTGGCCGGGCTGCCGTTGATCCAGGCTCGACTTTTGCCCTGGGCGTCCACCGTGCGGCGCAGCAGCAACTCGGATTGATCCGACGTGAAACCGGCCTCGTCCAGCCAGTCCAGCAACGCCGGCGAGGTATCAAACTCGGCGCTGATCTCGGCCCGGGCTGCGCCCTCGCGCACCACATTGGCATCACCCCGGCTGCCCAGCGCTAGCTGCAGCGCGTCGACCAGGATCGACTTGCCGGCGCCAGTCTCGCCGGTCAGCACCGAGAAGCCGGCGTGGAACGCCAGTTCCAGCGTGGGCACGATCACAAAGTCACGCAGGGCCAGGCGCCGCAGCATCTCAGGCCACCCAGCGCGAGCCGCAGGTGGTCAGCCAAGCGGACGCCGCAGTGCCGGCTATGCCGGTCTGCTGGCGTCGCCCCCCTGGGGGGGAGGCGGCCGCAGGCCGCATCGGGGGGGGGCTCACACCACACCCTCATACCAGCGCAGTTTGCGGCGCAAGGTGGCGTAGTAACTCCAGCCACGGGGATGCAAAAACCGCACCTTGTGGGCCGAGCGCTGCACCCGCACCTGGTCGCCGTGCAGCAGGCTGGCCAGGCCTTGCATGTCGAAATTGGCCGATGCATCGCGCCCGGCCACTACGGTGATGCGCACCGGCGCGCCGTCGGGCAGCACGATGGGCCGGTTGCTCATCGTGTGCGAGGCGATCGGCACCAGCACCCAGCCGGCGATGCTGGGGTGCAGGATCGGCCCGCCGGCCGACAACGAATAAGCGGTGGAGCCGGTGGGCGAGGCCACGATCAGCCCATCGGCACGCATGTTGGCGACAAACTCGTCGCCGATGTCCACCCGCAACTCCACCATGCTGGCGGTGGCGCCCC
>JANOBL010000137.1:0-1543 GCA_031411635.1 Betaproteobacteria bacterium | reverse complement strand
CGGCCTCGTCATCCGGTAGCAGCCCGGGCCGCAGCAGGTCGGCCGACAGGCGCTGGCGCGGGGCGTTCTTCAGCCGGGCGTAGTCTTGCGGCGACAGCACCACGGCAGCGGGCTTGCCATGCACGGTGACGGTCTGGGGCGTGCTGGCGGCTGCCTTGACCAGCTGGCTGAGCTGGTCGCGTGCGGCTTGCAGGGGCCAGGTGGTGGCGGGGTCGGTCATGGGGCGCCTCCTGAATTCGGCCAGACTGGCCGAAATCTTAGCGCATCGGAGTGATGCGGTGCGCTCAATTCACAGTCATCAGCAGGCATTCAGGACGTTCGTATGTGTATGCTGTTTGAGCCAAAGCGCAAACAACAGGAGGAGACATGAGCAACACTTTGCAGCAGATCAACCTGGGCGGCACGTTGGTTTGGGTGGAGGTGTCTGACATCGGGCATGCCAGTGCGGGATCCGATCCCTTCGAGCGGACAAGCGCAGGTGCCGGTGATCTTGCAGAACAGGCCAGTCAGCAACTGGCAAAGGCCGATATCGGTCCCACGCTGCAGGCGGTCTTCGAGCCTGTTCATCGGGCCTTGTCCGGCACCGGCCCACAGGAGGTGACCGTGGAACTTTCCATCGGTATCAAGGGCGGCCTCGGCTTCTTTATTGCCTCGGGCGAGGCCAATGCTTCGCTCAAGGTCAGTGCGAAATGGAAGCTGAGCGACACCAAGGCAAGCTGACATGGCCGCCACTGCGCACGCGCTGGCCGATGCTGGCTTGGTGAGCTTCTATCGGCACCCTACCGATACCGCGTCAGCAAATTACTGCTGCGCTGGGGTTGTGGTGGCGCCGGGCTGGGTGTTGACTGTCAAGCACCTGTTCAAAGACCAGTCGGCCGCTGGCCTGTATGTGCGGCCGAAGGCCGCTTTCCATCGGGCCTGCAGGATTCTTGGGGCGCCGCTGCTGCATCCCAACATGGATGCGGCCTTGGTTCAGATTGCAGAAGCGCCCAGCGCTGCTAAACCGGTGCCTTGGGCGGCGACAGACCTGGACGAGATCGCCAGTGACCTGGCCTTGAACGGCTTCCACGAAGGCGGGTACGAGGTTCGCAGTGTCACCAAGATCCTGCGTTTCGATGACCAGCACCAGCACTGGCTGTTCGAACCCAAGCAACCCAAGGGGCACAGCGGCAGTGGCCTGTCGCACCAGGGCCGGCTGATCGGCATCGCGGTGGCGCACTACAAGGATCCGAACATCAACAGCGGCTGCGCATTGGCGATGCGGCAGTTGGCTGACTGGTTGCGAGATCAGTTGCCGCAGGCTCCTGCAGCAGACACCGCGGCAGTGCAGACGCGAACGGGCCGTATCCAGGTGCTGGCAGCCTTGCAGGCCGCTTGGACATCCCTGATGGCGCATCGCGCTCTGCGTGACTTTGAGGCACTCAAAGCCCAACGCCTGCAGGCCAACGGTTTCTCGGGCCGCTTGGCAGAGCGCCCAGACTTTGAAGCCTGCGAGCGCGCTATGGATGCCGTGCTCGACTTGGCCAGGACTGTGGTCGACGGC
>JANOBL010000136.1:0-11210 GCA_031411635.1 Betaproteobacteria bacterium | reverse complement strand
GCAAGCAGTCGGGCGTGTTTGTGTCCGAAGACCTGAGCTATGTGGGCCTGGCCGGCCATGCGATGAAGGGCGGCGTCAAGCTGAAGGATTTGACGTTTGACTTGTCGGGCAGCTTCCGCGCAGTGGATGTGGTGGAGACGGTGATCGACTCGGTCACCGGCCTGCCCAACTACAACGCACTCACCGGCAATTGCACCAGCACCACGCCGCAGGCCAGCGACACCGCCACCAGCACCCAGCAGTGCAAAATCGACCGGGCAATAGCGCCGGTCGGTGTCAGCTTCAAGAACCAGCAGATCGGCCTGTACTTTCAAGACGACTGGCGCTTGAGCAAGCGGTTGGAGCTCAACCTGGGCCTGCGCTGGGACTATGAGAACAACGCGCTGAACAACAGCTACGTGACCCCAGCCGACCGTGTCAACGCGATCTACGCGCTGGACGGGCCACGCTGGGGCATCACGCCACCTGCCGGCCAAACCTATGCCCAATCGCTGGCCAAGGGCGGCGTCAACATCGCCAACTACATCAGCGACGGCAAGAGCCGCAAGGCCTTCACCGGTGCCTGGCAGCCGCGCGTGGGCATGTCGTTTGATATCAAGGGCGACCGCAGCTCGGTGGTATTTGCCGGCTGGGGCCGAGCCTACGACCGCGCCATGGCCAACCATGCACTGGACGAGATGCAGAAAAACGCCCAGCCGGGCGGCGAGATCTGGCTGATCAAGAACGACCACAAGATGCCGTACACCGACCAGTTCAGCCTGGGCCTGCGGCAAGCGCTGGGTGAGTGGAATACCGAGATTGCGGTCACCCGCAGCGAGGCCAAGAACCAGTTCAACTGGTTTGGTGGCAACCGCGATGCCAACGGCGGCTATGCCACACAAAGCTCGATCGACCCGCTGTGGAATGGTCCCATCGGCTTTGGCACGCTGATCCTGGGCGATTTTGTAACCCAGGCCCAAACCGACACGCTGTACCTGAAGGCCGACAAGCCCTTCACCACCGCCTCGGGCTGGGGCTTGAGCGTGGCCTACACCTACAGCGACGCCAAGACCACTCACCGGAGCTGGACCAACGACATCTTCAACTGGACCTACGGCAAGACCACCGCCGGCTGGAACCCCAGCATCGACGTGGACAAGCACCGGCTGGTGGCCAGCGGCCTGACCGACGGCCTGCTGCCCTGGGGCTTGCTGCTGTCGGCCAAGGCCACCTACGGCTCGGGCAGGCCACGCCAGCTCACCGACTGTTCAACCGGTTTCAACAACTGCGTTTACCGCGCCGGTGAGCGTGACGACTTCAAGCAGTTTGACCTGGGCGCCGCCAAGGACGTGAAACTGCCGATAGGCCGGCTGACCTTGCGGGTGGACGTGCTGAACCTGTTCAACACCGTCAACTACGGCGGCTACGACGACTGGGTGGGCGGCCCGGGCAACCCGCAAAACTACCTGGGTGGTGACAACAGCAACCTGGGCAGGCCCAACAGCCGGGGCGGCCCGATGCGCACCTACAAGCTGGGCCTGGCTTACAAGTGGTGAGTTGAGCGGTGCTGGATTGCTTTGAGCCTGGGCGGCGGCGCTTCCTGATCCAGGCTTCGGCGCTGACCTCGGGGGTGGCCACTTTTGTGGCGCTGCCGGGCTGCGCGCTGGGCCGGGCGCCGGTGGATGGTGTGTCGTCCGGCGTTGCGGCGCTGGACGACAAGGCGTTGCTGGACGATCTGGAGCAGCGCACGTTTGCGTTTTTCCGCGATACCACACCGGCCCGCAGCGGCCTGGCGCCCGACCGCTGGCCCAGCCCCAGTTTTTGCAGCATCGCGGCGGTGGGTTTTTCACTCAGCGCCCATGTGATCGCCGCCGGCCAGGGCTGGATTTCGCGTGATGCTGCGCGAGAACTGACACTGACCACGCTGCGCTTTTTTCAGGACGCGCCGCAAGGCGCCAAGGCCCGCGGCGTGGCCGGCCACAAGGGGTTTTTCTACCACTTCATCGCCATGGACACCGGCGAGCGCTTTGGCACCTGCGAGCTGTCCACCGTGGACACCGCGCTGCTGTTGGCCGGTGTGCTGCATGCGGCCGAGTTTTTCAACGGCAACCACTGGGCCGAAGCCGACATCCGCCGCATCGCCGAGAACCTGGCCGAGCATGTGGACTGGCCCTGGGCCCAGTACCGCCCACCATCGATCTGCCATGGCTGGACACCCGAGCAGGGTTATATCGCCAGCGACTGGAAGGGCTACAACGAGGCCATGCTGGTCTACCTGCTGGCACTGGGTTCCCCGGGCCGCACGGTGCACACACAAGCCTGGGAGGCCTGGAGCGCCTGGACCAGCACTTATGAGCGAAGCTGGGCCACGTTTCAAGGCCAGACGCATCTGCACTTCGGGCCGCTGTTTGGCCACCAGTACACCCATTGCTGGGTGGATTTTCGCGGTATCCGCGATAGCTGGATGCGGCAAGTCAGCGCGCCGTCCGGCCGTGCACCCGGCCTGGACTACTTCGAAAACAGCCGCCGCGCCACCTTGGCCCAGCGTGCCTATGCCCAGGCCAATCCGCTGGGTTGGAAGGGTTATGGCGGCGACATCTGGGGCATCACCGCCTGCGACGGCCCGGCCGATGTGCAGCGGCCTTACCGGGGCGAGCTGCGCCGCTTCATCAGCTATGCCGGACGCGGTGCCGGTGGCCATGAGAGTTATGACGATGGCACGCTGGCGCCAACTGCTGCCTTGGCGTCGATGCCGTTTGCACCCGAGATCGTGCTGCCGGCCTTGCGCGCGCTGCACCAGCAGTACGGCGCGGCAATCTACGGCCGGCATGGCTTTGTCGACAGCTTCAACCCCAGCTTCGACTACGCCGATGTCAAGCTGTTGCACGGCAAGCTGGTGCCCGGCCTGGGCTGGGTGGACACCGACCACCTGGGCATTGACCAGGGGCCGATTGCCTTGATGGCGGCCAACCACCGGCGTGACGACGTCTGGCGGCTGATGCGTGGCAATGCCCAGTTGCAACGTGGCTTGCAGCGCGCGGGCTTCCAGGGTGGATGGCTGTAGGCTAACGGCCGATGATCGATGCGCCCCAACCGCCAGCCCTGACCCGCCGCCTAGCCCTGCAAGCCGGCGCACTGGCCGCGCCCGCGCTGCTGGGCTGCAGCGCCAAATCCGCCGGCCCGTTGCGCTTCTGGGCGATGGGCCGCGAGGCCGAGGTGGTGGGCGAGTTGCTGGCCGATTTTCAGCGCGATCACCCCAACATCACCGTGCGGGTGGATGCCCTGCCCTGGAGCGCCGCACACGAAAAACTGCTGACCGCTTTTGCCGGCGATGCCACACCCGACCTGGCGCAACTCGGCAATAGCTGGATCCCCGAATTTGCCGCGCTGGATGCATTGGCGCCGCTGGACGATTGGGTCAACCACACACCGGCGCTGCAGCCCGGCGACTGGTTCGAAGGCATCTGGCAAAGCAATGTGGTGGACCGCCGCCTGCTGGGCCTACCCTGGTATGTGGATACGCGGCTGCTGTTCTACCGGCCCGATTTGTTCCAGCGTGCCGGCGTCCACCAGCCGCCCGCCACCTGGTCGGCGTGGGTGGCCGCACTCGACGCCTTGCAGCACAGCGGCATCCCCCACCCGATGCTGCTGCCGCTGAACGAGTTTGAGCCGCTGCTGGCGCTGGCGCTGCAGCAGCCCGAACCGCTGCTGCGCGACGGTGGGCGCCGGGGCAATTTCCGCTCGGCCGGTTTCCAGCGTGCGCTGGGCTTTTTTCTGGACCGGTTCAGCAGCGGCCATGCGCCGTCGCTGACCAACAACCAGATATCCAACCTGTGGCAGGAGTTTGGCCGCGGCACGTTTGCGGCCTATATCTCCGGACCCTGGAACATCGGCGAGTTGGACCGCCGGCTGGGCCCGGCCCGGCGTGCCGATTGGGCCACCGCGCCGCTGCCGGCGCCCGATGGCGCAGCCGGCCAAGGCCCCGGCACCTCCACCGCCGGTGGTGCCAGCCTGGTGGTGTTCAAGCGCAGCCAACGCCAGCCCGATGCGCTGGCCTTGCTGGCCTGGTTGTCGCAGCCGGCGGTGCAACAGCGCTTCCATGCGCTGACCGGCAACCTGCCACCGCGCCGCAGCACCTGGCAGCGCACCGGTGCCGATGGCGTGGCGCTGATCAATGAGGACAAGACCCGCGCTTTTGCCATCCAGCTCGAGCATGTGAAACCGGCGCCCGCCGTGCCCGAGTGGGAGCGCATTGCGCAGGAGATGCAGCAGCTCGCGCAGCGTGCGGTGGCACAGCGGCAAAGCCCTTTGACGATGGCCACCGCGCTGGATGCCCGGGTGGACGGTTTTCTGGAAAAACGCCGTTGGATACTGGACAGCAAAGCCTTGGGCCGCAAGGCCACCGCATGAGGCCCGCCCGGCGCCTGGTGGCCTGGACTTTCGTGGCCCCGGCCTTGGCGGTGATCAGCCTGTTTTTCCTGTTGCCGGTGATCATCGGCCTGGGCTTGAGCTTTACCGACTTTGACCTGTACGCGCTGGCCGATTGGCACAACCTGCGCTTTGCCGGCTTCAACAACTACCTGCGGGTATTGAGCCTGCCGCTGTTCTGGCAGGCGCTTTACAACACGCTGTTTTTTGTCGTCATCGGCGTGCCGTTGTCGATCACCTTGTCGCTGGGCTGCGCGGTATTGCTGCAATCGCCGCTGGCACGCTTCAAGCCGTTTTTTCGCACGGCGTTGTTCGCCCCGGTGGTCACCACCCTGGTGGCGGTGGCCATCATCTGGCGCTATCTGTTCCATGTGCGCTACGGCCTGCTGAACGCCGGGCTGGGTGCGCTGGGCCTGGGCCCCCTCGATTGGCTGGGCGATCCGCTGTGGGCCATGCCGTCCATCATCGTGCTGGCGGTGTGGAAAAACTTCGGCGTCAACATGATCATCTTCATCGCCGCGCTGCAGGCCATTCCCGATGATTTGTACGAAGCCGCGCGGCTGGACGGCGCCACGCGCTGGGACCAATTCCGCTACATCACCTTGCCGATGCTCGGACCCACCTTGCTGATGGTCAGCATCTTGACGGTGGCCGGCTACTTTCAGCTCTTTGCCGAGCCTTATGTGATGACCCAGGGCGGGCCGCTGCAAAGCACGGTGTCGGTGCTGTACCTGATGTACGAAGAAGGCTTCCGCTGGTGGAACCTGGGCCAGGCCTCGGCCGTGGCCTTTGTGCTGTTTGTGCTGATGGTGGCCAGCAGCCAGGGCTTGATGCGGCTGGGCCGGCGGCGTGAGGCGGCGGCATCGGCATGAGGGCAACGCGCACCCATCCGATGGCGCTGTGGGTGAATGCGGCGTTGGCCGTTGCAGCGCTGTTTGCGCTCGGGCCTCTGGCGTGGATGTTGAGCGTCTCGTTCATGCAGCCGGGTGAATCCACCACGCTGCCCCCGCCGTTGTTGCCAGCGCATCCCACCTGGCACAACTACCAGCAGTTGCTGACGCAAACCGGCATCGTGCGCTACTTTGTCAACAGCCTGGTGGTGGCTGGCGGCGTGACGGCCAGCTCGCTGCTGTTCAACCTGACGGCTGGTTACGCCTTTGCCAAACTCCGGTTCAAAGGCCGCGAGCGCTTGTTCCAGGCGCTGCTGGCAGCGCTGGTGATCCCTGGCCAGGTGGCGATGATGCCGCTGTTTTTGATGCTCAAGACCCTGGGCCTGGTCAACACCTGGGCCGGGGTGATCCTGCCCGGCATGGCGGGGGTGTTTGGCATTTACCTGGTGCGCCAGTACGCGCGCAGCCTGCCCGATGCATTGCTGGAGGCCGCACGCATCGACGGCGCCGGTGAGTGGCGCATCTTCTGGCTGGTGGTGCTGCCGATGCTGAAACCGGTGATCGTGACCCTGGCGGTGTTTGGTTTTCTCGGAAGCTGGAACGATTTCATGTGGCCGCTGATCGTGCTGACCGATGCCGACCTGCACACCTTGCCGGTGGCGGTGGCCTCGTTGTCGCGTGAGCATGTGGCCGATGCTGAGCTGATGATGGCCGGCGCGGTGGTCACGGTGCTGCCGGTGCTGCTGCTGTTTCTGGCGCTGCAGAAGCACTATCTGCAGGGGCTGATGAGCGGGAGCGTGAAGTGAGGTTTTGGCTTTGCATGGCCTGGTGTTTGTTTGCCGGCCCGGCCAGCGCCAACAGCGACGAGTTGCTGGACGATTTTCGCGACATCGGCCGCTGGCAGACCTTGGCCTCGGACCAGGTGGTGTCACGCATCAGCAGCGACAAAAACGGTGCGATGTGCCTGCACTACGACTTCAAGAACGTCTCGGGCTACGCGGTGGCGCGGCGCAGCCTGGCGCTGGATTTGCCGGCGCACTACGGCTTTACTTTGCGGCTGCGTGGTGAGGGTGCGGCCAATGCCTTCCAGGTCAAGTGGGTGGATGCCAGCGGCGACAACGTCTGGTGGCGCAACCAGCCGGAGTTCACGCCGCCGCAACGCGCCACTGATTGGAAAATCCGCCAGCGCCAGATCGATTTCGCCTGGGGGCCCACCGACGACAAGGTGTTGCGCCGCCCCGCTGCGCTGGAACTGGTGGTGGCCAGTGGCAGCGGCGGTGGCGCCGGCCGTTTGTGCTTTGAGCGTTTGACCTTGCACCGGCTGCCCGCACCCGGGCCGGTGGCCACGCCGGCGCTGCGACAGTCCAGCCAAGCCAGCACGCTGGACCTGGGATCGCTGCAAGAATTCAACGGCTTGTTGTGGCGCTGGGCCAGCGCCGGCAGGCCGCACAGCGCCGAAGTTCAGCTCAGCGACGATGGCCGGCGTTGGCGCACGGTGCACAGGCTGCGCCAGCACCAAGCCGGGCCGGCCTGGCAGGCGCTGTGGCTGCCGGAGCGTGAGGCGCGCTTTGTGCGTTTCAGAGGCGCCAATTGCAAAGTGGCCGAGCTGCAAGCGCCCTCCCCCATCACTTGGCCCGACCGCAACGCGCTGCTGCAGGCGCTGGCCGCGCGCTCGCCACGCAGCCTGTTCCCACGTGCGCTGCACGGCGAACAAAACTACTGGACCGTGGTGGCGGTGGATGGCGGCGGTGGCCACGCCGCGCTGATGTCGGAAGACGGCTCGATCGAGCCGCAGCGCGCCGGGCCGTCGATCACACCGCTGGTGATCGGCGATGACGGCCAGGCGCTGGGCTGGGCCGAGGTGCAGGCCGAAGGCCGCAGCAGCACCAGCTTGCGCGAAGGCCATCTGCCGCTGCCGTCGGTGGTTTGGACCCATTCGCGCTTCGGCTTGACGATCGAGGCCGGTGCCGATGGCGACCGCCAACAGGCCCAGTTGATCCTGCGCTACACCTTGCACAACCCGACCGCCACCCACCAACGCCTGACGCTGGCGCTGCTGCTGCGGCCCTGGCAAGTCAACCCACCGCAACAGTTTCTCAACACCCCCGGCGGCGTGGCCGAGGTGCGCAGCCTGCAGTGGTCGCGCAGCGCGGTGGGTGGCACGCTGAAAGTCAACGGCCAGCCCTGGTTGCGCAGCATCGACGCCCCGGCCCAGGTGCGCGCCGCAGCCTTCGAGGCCGGCGCCGGCCTGGCGGATTTGTCGCCAGCCCAGGCCCACCGATTGACCTCTTTGCAAGACCCTCAAAACCTGGCCAGCGCAAGGCTGGATTGGCCGCTGGACCTGGCCCCGGGCGAGCACCGCAGCATCCACTTGAGCCTGCCGCTGACCGGCCAGCCCACACCACCCGCCGATGGTGCGGCCGCCGCTGCCCGGCTGGATGCGATGGCCACCACCTGGCGCGGCCGCCTGAACCGCGTCACATTCACATTGCCAACGGCGGCTCAGCCGCTGCACGACAGCCTGCGCGCCGCGCTGTCGCACATCCTGATGTCGCGCGATGGCCCGGCGCTGCAGCCTGGCACCCGAAGTTACGCACGGAGCTGGATACGCGACGGCGCGATGATGGTGGCCGGCCTGCTGCGCCTGGGCGAGCAGGACGCCGCGCATGAGTTTGTGCGCTGGTACGCCGGCCAGCTTTTTGCTAACGGCAAGGTGCCCTGCTGCGTCGATGCACGTGGTGCCGACCCAGTGGCCGAGAACGACAGCCACGGCCAGTTCATCTTTGCGGTGGCCGAGCTGTGGCGGCACACCCAAGACCGGGCGCTGATCAGCGCGCTGTGGCCGCAGGTGGACGCCGCCGCGCGCTACCAAGAGCAACTGCGCCAGTCCGAGCGCAGCCCGCTGAACCAGCAGCCCGGCCGCGAAGCGTTCTGGGGCTTGATGCCGGCATCGATCAGCCACGAGGGTTATTCGGCCAAGCCCATGCACAGCCACTGGGACAACTTCTGGGCGCTGGCCGGCTGGCGCGATGCGGCGCTGCTGGCGCGCGCGCTGGGCCATACCGGCCGCGCCGACGAGCTGGCCGCGCAACACGCCGAGTTCCAGACCGAGCTGGGCGCATCGCTGGCCCGCACGATGGCGCTGCACAAGATCAGCCACCTGCCGGGCGCGGCCGAGTTGGGCGACTTCGATCCCAGCTCCAGCACGCTGATCTTCAGCCCGGCGGGTGCCGAATCGCTGGTGCCCAGCACGGTGCTGCAAGCCACCTGGCAGCGTTATTGGGACCAAGCCCAGCGCCGCCAATCCACCCCCAACCCAGCCACCGACGGCAACGAATACACGCCCTACGAGCTGCGCTCGGTCTCGGCGCTGCTGCGCCTGGGCCATCCCGACCGTGCGTTGGCGATGCTGGATTTTTTCTACCGCGATCAGCGCCCCGCCGGCTGGCAGCACTGGGCCGAGGTGGTAGACCGGCGGCCACGCCACCCGCGTTTCATCGGCGACATGCCGCATGCCTGGATCTCATCGGACTTCATGCGCTCGGCGCTGGACCTGCTGGCTTACGAGCGTGACAGCGACCAGGCCCTGGTGCTGGCCGCCGGTGTGCCCGCAAGCTGGCTGGCCAGCGGCCCGGTGGGTGTGCAAGGCCTGCGCACGGCGTTTGGTGCGCTGGGCTACCGCCTGTCCCAAGACAAGGCGGGGCAGCCCATCACCTTGACACTGAGCCCGGGCCTGGCCCAGCCACCCGGTGGCCTGTGGCTGGCTTGGCAAGGCCGCTTGCACCCTGTGCCGGCCGGTCAGACCCGCCTCACGCTGCCAGCCGGCCCGACACCGTGAAGCCTGCCCTTGCCGATTGCCGCAACCCAGGATTGCGCTGCGCCCCGGGGGGCTGTGGTGCGAGCCAACTCCTAAACTTCGGGCACCTCCAACCCAGGCCTGACCATGTACGAATACACCCAGCTCGGTTTTGCACTGAACGGCGATGTGGCCACGCTGACGCTGAACAGCCCACCGGTCAACGAGCTGACCCTCGTGCTCAACGACGAGTTGACGCTGGCGCTGAACCGCATCGGCGAGCAGGACGAGATCGCGCCGCGCTGCTGACCGGCGCCGGCAGCCAAAGAGGCGCAGGCGGCGTTCCGCGAGAAGCGGGCGCCGGTGTTTACCGGCCGCTGATGCTCTCAGTCGCTCAGCGGGTGTTGAGCTTGACGCCACTGGCCTTGGCCAACGGGCGCCATTTGTCGGTCTGCTCGCGCAGTCGGCGCACGGTGACTGCACTGCGGTACAGTAAAGCATGGGTATGTTGATCCGAGCGCTGTTGATATGGTTGTTGGTGCTGGCAGTTCCCGCGCAGGGCGTTGCCGCCGCGACCATGGTGTTGTGCGGTCCCAATCACCACGGCGGCGGTGCAGCCGCCCAGATGCAAACCGCCGCACCGGCTGGTCACGGACATCATGGCGGCGCTGCCGCGCAAGATCACGAGCATCCCCAACCTGCGGCTTTGGCGGACGAAGTCTCGGCCGTTTCAGCCGCGTCGGCCAAGGTCAGCGATGCCAGCAAACACAAGTGCAGCGCCTGCGCTTCTTGCTGCTCGGTCGGCGCGATCCTGAGTTCGGTGCTGGCCGTGCCGGCACCGGTTTTAACCCCCACGGTGTTCTCTGCCGTGGTGCCCAGCGTCGATACGTTCGCCGCTGACGGGCCCGACCGCCCTCCTCGAATCGTTCTCGCCTAGCTGGCGAGGTCGCCGCGTGCGCTGACACGCGCGTTCTCGCCGGGTCCTGTCTCTCCCTTGCTGCGCATGCGGCATCGGAGCACCCAGACTTTGACGCGAGGACATCATGGTCCATTCCATTTCCAATGCTGTTTTTGCAGGTCACGGGCGTTGGCGCATGCCGCGCGCGGTGCACTCTGCACTGCTCGTAGCCTCACTACTCGCCACGCTGACAGCCCAGGCGCAACCGGCGGCAAAGGTCGCCAGGCCCGACCCACTCGATCCGAAGGCCAGCGTGCCGACGCTGAGCTACGAATCGTCGTTCGCCCAGTACCGACGGCTAGCTGACGAAAAGCCTGTCTCCTGGCGCGACGCGAACGACATCGTCACCCGCATCGGTGGCTGGCGTGTCTATGCCCGCGAGGCACAGCAGCCTGATCCGGCACCCGCCAGCGCAGCCGCCAGCGCAGCCGTATCCCTACCGGGCGCCAAGCCTGCGGACACCCCGCCTGCGGCCAAGCCGATGCCCATGCCCGCCGGGCATGGTGGCCACAAGACCCCATGAAGGCCCGCACCATGAACTTTGCGACATCGAGTTCGCCTCGGCTGCGCCTGCTTGCATTGCTTGCCAGCGCCGCTGTGCTCGGCGGCTGTGCCTCCTTCAGCCCCGACGGCGGCTTTGCAGCGGTCGAGCAGACCGCCAAGGACCGGCTGGGCAAAGACCTGTTCTGGGCACGCTCGGCACACTCGGAAGCCGTCCAGGACAGCATTGACAAGCGTGTCGGCGAGCTGTTGTCCAAGCCGCTGACCGTGGACGACGCCGTGCAGGTGGCCTTGCTGAACAACCGCGGTCTGCAGGCCATCTTTCAGGAACAGGGCATCACCGAGGCTGAGGTCGTGCAGGCCGGGCGCCTGCCCAATCCGGGGTTCAGCTTCGGGCGCTCAAGCCGAGGCGACGAGAGGGAGATCGAGCGCGGCATCCACTTCAACCTCGCACGCCTGATCGCCCTGCCTTTGATCGGCCAGATGGAAGCACGGCGCTTCGAACACACCAAGGGCATGGTCGCCATGAGCATGCTCTCGCTCGCAGCCGACACGCGCAAGGCCTACTACAACGCCCTGGCCGCCGAGGAAACCGTGCGCTACATGCGGCAGGTCAAGCAGACCGCTGACGCCAGCGCCGAACTGGCGCGCCGCATGG
>JANOBL010000135.1:0-5292 GCA_031411635.1 Betaproteobacteria bacterium | reverse complement strand
GCCAGGCCGCCGGCCTGGACAAGGACGTGCTGCTGCTGGGCATGGGCCAGCGGCTCGAGCTGTGGGATGCCGCGCGCTACGCGGCGCACGAGGCGCAGGTGCTGGCCAGCCCGATGCCCGCGGCGATCCAGGACTTCGTCTTCTGATGGCCGCCGATACCGAGCGCGCCCACACCGCGGTGCTGCTGGCCGAGGCGGTGGACGCGCTGGCGCTGCGCCCCGACGGGGTCTACGTCGACGGCACCTTCGGCCGCGGCGGCCATGCCCGCGCGCTGCTCGATCGGCTGTCGCCCGCCGGGCGGCTGCTGGCCTTCGACAAGGACCCCGAAGCGGTGGCCAGCGGCCAGGCCCTGGCCGCGTCGGATCGGCGATTTACGATGCTGCACGCCAGCTTCGCCGACATGGCCGACGAGCTGGCCGAGCGTGGCGTCACGCAGGTCGACGGCGTGCTGCTCGACCTGGGGGTGAGCTCGCCGCAGATCGACGACCCGGCGCGGGGTTTTTCCTTCCGGTTCGATGCGCCGCTGGACATGCGCATGGACACCACCCGCGGCCAGACCGCCGCGGACTTCCTGGCCAGCGCCTCCGAGCGCCGCATTGCAGAGGTGATTCGTGACTACGGTGAAGAACGGTTTGCTGTTTCGATTGCAAAGGCGGTTGTTGCTCGCCGCGACGGCGGGCAACCGCTGCGCACCACGGCCGAGCTCGCCGGGCTCGTGGCTCGTTCGGTCAAGACCCGCGAGCCCGGGCAGGACCCGGCCACGCGCACCTTTCAGGCTCTTCGGATTCTCGTCAATGCCGAACTGGAAGAGCTCGAGCAGGGGCTGAACGCCGCGCTGGCGCTGCTGGCGCCGGGTGGCCGGCTGGCGGTGATCAGCTTTCATTCGCTGGAAGACCGCATCGTCAAGACCTTCATCGCGCGGGAGAGCCGCGAGGTGGTGGATGCACGCTCGCCCAGCCTGTATGCCGCGCCCAAGGCGATGCGCTTGAAGGCGCTGGGCCGCATCCGGCCCGGTGCGGCCGAGGTCAAGGCCAATGCGCGTGCCCGCTCGGCCACGTTGCGGGTGGCTGAGCGCACCGACGCACCAGCGGTTGCGGTGTGGGGGGCCAGATGACGCGGTTCAATATTCTTTTGCTCGCGGCGTTGATCGCCAGCGCCTTGATGCTGGTCAAAACCGCCTACGACGCACGCCGGCTGTTCACCGACATCCACCGCGCCGAGACCGAAGGCCAGCGCCTGTCCAGCGAGCACAAGCGCTTGGAGGCCGAGCGCCAGTTGCAGGCCACCAACCTGCGGGTGGAGCGCACCGCGCGTGAGCGTTTGAAGATGAGCACGGTGACGCCGGCGATCACGATGTACGAGCGTGCGGCCGCCCCCGCAGCGTCGGCGCCAGGGGCCTCGCCATGAAAAACCTGCTTCAATCCTCCAGCGTGCGGGGTGTCAACTACGCCACCAGCCCGCTGCTGGCCAGCAAGACGCCCAAGTGGCGCAGCCGCTTCATCGTGGCGGCGGTGGGGTTCGGCTTTGCCGGCCTGCTGTGCCGGGCGGCTTACATCCAGATCATCGGCCCGGAGTTTTTCCAGCGCGAGGGCGAAAAGCGCTACGCCCACACCTTGGTGGAGCCGGCCACCCGCGGCCGCATCACCGACCGTGGCGGCCAGTTGCTGGCCACCAGCGTGCCGGTGCCCAGCGTCTGGGCCATTCCCAAAGACTTTCAGGCGGGCGTGGGCCAGCGCGCCCAGTTGGCGCGCCTGCTGGGCATGGACGGGCGTGAGCTGGAAGCGCGGCTGGCCAGTGGCAGCAGCAACTTCGCCTGGATCAAACGCCAGATCGACACCGACACCTGGGAGCGCATCCAGGCGCTGGGCATCAAGGGCCTGTACCAAAGCCGCGAGTACCGGCGCCGCTACCCCGAGGGTGAATCGGCCGCCCATGTGGTGGGCTTTACCAACGTGGAAGACCAGGGCCAGGAGGGCATCGAGCTGGCCTTCCAGAAAGAGCTGCAAGGCCACAACGGTCAGCGCGGTGTGGTCAAAGATCGGCTGGGCCGGGTGGTGGACGAGCTGGGCGCGCATGTGGACCCGGCCGATGGCAGCGACATCGCGCTGTCGGTGGATGCCAAGGTGCAATTTTTTGCCTACCAGCGGGTGCGCGATGCGGTGTTTGAGCACAAGGCCAAGGCCGGCAGTGTGGTGGTGCTGGATGTGCAAACAGGCGAGGTACTGGCACTGGCCAACTACCCCAGTTACGACCCCGGTGAACGCGGCCGCCGCACCGGCGAGCAGCTTCGCAACCGCGCACTGACCGACATCTTTGAGCCCGGCTCGACGATGAAACCGCTGGTGATGGCCTGGGCGCTGGAGACCGGCCGCATCAAGCCCGAGCAGGTGATCAACACCGCGCCCGGCAGCGTGGTGGTGGGCGGCATAGCGATCCGCGATGCGCATGGCCATGCCGCGTTGTCGGCGCGCGAGGTGATCCAGAAAAGCAGCAACATCGGCATCGTGCGCATCGCCATGCAGATGCAGCCGCGTGAGCTGTGGGAGCTGTATTCCAACGTCGGATATGGCCAGAAGCCGCAGCTCAATTTCCCCGGGGCGGTGACCGGCCGGCTGCGGCCGTACAAAACCTGGCGGCCGATCGAGCAGGCCACGATGGCCTACGGCTACGGCCTGTCCGCGTCGCTGCTGCAGATGGCCCATGCCTACACGGTGTTTGCTCGCGACGGCGAGGTGATCCCGGTCAGCATGCTGAAGCAGGATCACCCGGCCACCGGGCTGCGCGTGCTGTCGCCCGAGACTGCACGCGAGATCCGCCACATGCTGCAGCTTGCTGCCGGCCCGGGCGGCACCGGCCCGCTGGCGCAGACCATCGGCTACTCGGTGGGTGGCAAAAGTGGCACCGCGCACAAGCAGGAAGGGCGGGGTTACAGCAGCAACAAGTACCGCTCCTGGTTCGTCGGCATGGCGCCGATCGACAACCCCCGCATCATCGTTGCGGTGATGGTGGACGAGCCCAGCAACGGCGTGTACTACGGCGGCTCGGTGGCCGGGCCGGTGTTCAGCCAGGTGGTGCAGCAGACGCTGCGCATGATGAACGTGGCACCCGATCTGGATGTCAAGCCCCGCGTGGTGGCCAAGGCATTGCCTGCGGTGCCGGAGAGCTTTTAAGTGACGCTGCAGCTTGTTAACCCCGCCCAGGCCGTTGATTGGCTCAGGGCGCGGGTGCGCCCGCTGGGTGCGGACCTGCTGCGCACCGACAGCCGCCAGGTGCGGGCGGGTGATGGCTTCATCGCGTGGCCGGGTGCGGCCACCGACGGTCGGCGTTATGTGGGTGCGGCGCTGGCGGCCGGTGCGGCGGCTTGCCTGGTAGAGCAAGACGGCGCAGCGGCGTTTGGCTTGGATGCGGCGGATGACCGCATCGCCACGCTGGCCGGTTTGAAGGCTGCCACCGGCCCGATTGCGGCAGCCTGGTTTGGCCAGCCGGCGCAGGCGCTGCAAGTGATTGCGGTGACCGGCACCAACGGCAAGAGCAGCACGGCCTGGTGGACCGCGCAGGCGCTGACCGCGCTGGGCCAGCGCTGCGGGGTGGTGGGTACCTTGGGGATTGGCGAACCGCCGCTGGGTGCGTCGTCTGGCAGCATTGAATTCACTGGCCTGACCACACCCGACCCGGTCACCTTGCAAGCTGCGTTCCGCCGCATGGCCGACGATGGATTTGCGGCGTGTGCGATTGAGGCCTCGTCGATCGGCCTGGCCGAGCAGCGCCTGGCCGGCACACCGGTGACGGTGGCGCAGTTCACCAACTTCAGCCGCGATCACCTGGATTACCACGGCGACATGGCCAGCTACTGGGCCGCCAAGCGGGTGCTGTTCGGCTGGTCCGAGTTGCAGGCAGCGGTGATCAACATCGACGATGCCCAGGGCGCGGCGCTGGCCAAAGAACGCGGCGATGCAGGCATCGATTTGTGGACCACCTCGGTTCTGCCCAACAGCGGCCCGGCCCGGTTGCAAGCCACCGGCCTGGGCTATGTCGACGGTGGGTTGGCCTTCACTTTGGTGGAAGGCGACAGCCATGCACCGGTGCGCAGCCGCTTGATCGGCGATTACAACGCCAGCAACCTGCTGGCGGTGCTGGGTGCGTTGCGCGCGCTGGGCGTGCCGCTGGCACAGGCTGCCGTGCTGGTGCCACAACTCACGCCGGTGCCCGGGCGCATGGATCGGGTCAGCACCGGTGATGGCCAGCCTGAACTGGTGGTGGACTACGCCCACACGCCCGATGCGCTGGACAAGGCTTTGAACGCGTTGCGCCCGCTGGCCGCCGCGCGTGGTGGCCGGCTGTGGTGTGTGTTTGGTTGTGGTGGCAACCGCGATGCCACAAAGCGGCCGCTGATGGGCGCGATTGCGCAGCGCCTGGCCGATGTGGTGGTGCTGACCAGCGACAACCCGCGGGATGAACCGCCGGCGCTGATCCTGGACCAGATCCGTGCCGGCATGGTGGCAGCCGACAAGGTGTTGATCATCGAAGACCGCCGCGCCGCGATCCACCACGCGGTGCTGCAGGTTGCTGCCAACGATGTGCTGCTGATCGCCGGCAAAGGCCATGAGGACTACCAGGAGGTGGCAGGCATCAAGCGGCCATTCCTGGACCGTGCGGTGGCCTTGCTGGCACTGGCGCAACGGGGTGCTGCATGAGCCCTCCGCCCGGCCGCCCGAAGGAGGGCTCGCACCGCAGTGCGCAGCACGAAGGTACGCCAGTGTGCCCGCTGATGACACTGGCCCAGGCCCACGCGTTGCTGCCCGGTTCGGTGCTGGTGGGTGACGGTGCCACCGCACTGCAGCGTGTGCACAGCGATACCCGCAGCCTGCTGCCTGGTGACTTGTTTGTGGCATTGCGCGGCGAGCGTTTTGACGCGCACGACTTTTTGCCGCAAGCCCGTGCCGCTGGTGCCGCCGCAGTGCTGGCCGAGCGCGCGGTGGCCGAGTCCGGTTTGCCCGGTCTGTTGGTGCCCGATGCGCTGGCCGCACTTCAGCAGCTCGCCACCGCCTGGCGTGCCAACTTGCACTTGCCATTGATCGCCGTGACCGGCAGCAACGGCAAGACCACCGTCACGCAGATGATCGCGGCGATCCTGCGTGCCTGGCACGGCGATGCCGCGCTGGCCACCGCCGGCAACTACAACAACCACATCGGTGTGCCGCTGCAAGTGCTGCGGCTGCGCCAGGATGCAGTGTTGTGGCACCGGGTGGCCGTGCTGGAACTGGGCATGAACCACCCGGGCGAGATCGCCCA
>JANOBL010000134.1:0-2124 GCA_031411635.1 Betaproteobacteria bacterium | reverse complement strand
TGTGCTGGGTCAAGAACCACATGCCGTCGCTGAGGTACGGAAAGGTCACCGCGCCGTCGTTGAAGAACTTCAAGTGGTTGGGGTCGTCCCAGGTCTTGCCCAGGCCGTTCTGGTAGCGGCCCAGGATGCGCTGGTTGATCGCATCGACACCGGTATTGACGTAGCTCTTGTCGGCGATCGTCTCGGCCATCTTCAGCTTGTTTTGCAGGCTGGCATCGATCCACTTGCCGGCTTCCAGCACGGCCATCATCACGGCGCGTGAGGTGTTGGGGTACTTCTTGACAAACTCGCCGGTGGTGCCCAGCACCTTCTCGGGGTGGTCTTTCCAGATGTCCTGGGTGGTGATGCCGGTGATGCCGATGCCGTCAACGATCGCGCGGTGGTTCCACGGTTCGCCGACGCAAAAGCCGTCCATGTTGCCCACCCGCATGTTGGCCACCATCTGCGGCGGCGGCACGGTGATCACCTTGGCATCCTTGATCGGGTTGATGCCCGAGGCCGCCATCCAGTAATTGATCCACATCGCGTGGGTGCCGGTGGGGAAGGTGTGGGCAAAGGTGTACTCGCGCTTGTCCGAGGCCATCAGCTTGGCCAGGCTGGGGCCGTCCACCGCACCCTTGTCGGCCAGCTTCTTCGACAAGCTGATGGCCTGGCCGTTGTGGTTCAGCGTCAGCAGCACTGCCATGTCTTTCTTGGGTCCGCCCACGCCCAGGTGCACGCCGTAGACCAGGCCGTACAGCACATGGGCCATGTCCAGCTCGCCGTTGACCAGCTTGTCGCGCACACCGGCCCAGCTCGCTTCCTTGGTGGGCACAATCTTGACGCCGTACTTCTTGTCGAAGCCCAGCACCGAGGCCATCACCACGCTGGCGCAATCGGTCAGCGGGATGAAGCCGATGCGCACTTCTTCTTTCTCCGGTTTGTCGCTGCCGGCGGCATACACCGCCGCTTGCAAACCGGGTATCAGGCCGATCGCGGTGCTGGCGGCGGCGGCCTGTATCAGGCTTCGTCGGGGGGGGTCGGCCAGTGGCTCGGGCGGGGCGGGCTGGTAGGACATCTGGGGCTCTTTCGCAGGAAACAAAAAACAAAAGGCGTCCGCACCACATCGCTCTGCTCAGAGCCAAAGGTGGGGACGCCGTCGTCCGTCGCCCCTCCGCGCCAAGGGGCAAGTGCGGGGGAACTGAATGAGGAAGATCGCCGTTGACCTTCTTGCCGCATGTATCAGCAAAGCGCGTGCCAGCCGCTGATTACCAGTTTGTGCAAAAGCGCATGCTGCGATGCACCAATGCTGATTGCTGCCCGGGGCGCGGTGCTGCAAATCAGTGCATGCACAAGCCCTGCGCACGGATGCGGGGTGACTACCCGGGTGGCTACACTCGCGCGCCATGAACGTGCTGGCCTTCGAATCGTCTTGCGATGAAACCGGCGTGGCCCTGGTCAGCACCCGGGCTGCAGGCACGCCGGTATTGCGCGCCCATGCGCTGCACAGCCAGGTGTTGATGCACCAGGCTTATGGCGGCGTGGTGCCCGAGCTGGCCTCGCGCGACCACATCCGGCGGGTATTGCCATTGACACGCCAGGTCTTGGCCGTTGCCGGTGCCACGCTGGCCGAGGTGGATGTGCTGGCCTTCACCCGGGGCCCGGGCCTGGCCGGTGCACTGCTGGTGGGTGCCGGCGTGGCCAACGCGCTGGCCGCCGCGCTGGGCAAGCCGGTGCTGGGTGTGCACCACCTGGAGGGCCATCTGCTGTCGCCGTTTTTGTCGGCCGACGCACCGGAGTTTCCGTTCGTCGCGCTGCTGGTGTCGGGTGGCCACACGCAACTGATGCGGGTGGATGCGGTGGGGCAGTACAGGCTGCTGGGTGAGTCGATCGACGATGCCGCTGGCGAGGCGTTTGACAAATCGGCCAAGCTGCTGGGCTTGGGCTACCCGGGTGGGCCGGCGCTGTCCAGGCTGGCTTTGCAGGGCCGGGCCGATGCCTACACGTTGCCACGCCCGCTGCTGCACAGCGGCAATCTGGACTTCTCGTTTGCCGGGCTCAAGACGGCTGTGCTCACCCAGCACCGCAAGCTGGGTGCATCGCCCACGCCAGCGCAACTGGCCGATCTGGCCGCCAGCACGCAGG
>JANOBL010000133.1:0-1731 GCA_031411635.1 Betaproteobacteria bacterium | reverse complement strand
CACGATCCGCATGTCCCGCCCGCCGAGGACGAAACTCGGCCGCACCAGCACCGGGTAGCCGATGTTCCGGGCGATGCTCAGCGCCCCTTGCAGCTCGGTGGTGTTCCCGTTCGCCGGCTGCTTCAGTTTCAACTCCGTGATGAGTTCGGCGAACCGCTCGCGGTTCTCGGCCTTGTCGATGTCGTCCACGCTGGTGCCGATGATCGGCACGCCCGCCTGCTCCAGCGGCTTGGCCAGGTTGAGCGGGGTCTGCCCGCCGAACTGGACGATCACCCCTTCCGGCTTCATCCGCTCGTGGATGTTGAGCACGTCTTCCACCGTCAGCGGCTCGAAGAACAGGTGGTCCGACGTGTCGTAATCGGTGCTGACCGTCTCGGGGTTCGAGTTGACCATGATGGTCTCGTAACCAAGCTCCTTCAGCGCGAAGGCGGCGTGGACGCAACAGTAGTCAAACTCGATGCCCTGGCCGATGCGGTTGGGGCCACCGCCCAGCACGATGATCTTCTTGTTCAGCGTCGGCTCGGCCTCGCATTCGCCGTCCAGCGTCTCGTAACACGAGTACAGGTAGGCGGTCTGGGTGGCAAACTCGGCCGCGCAGGTGTCCACCCGCTTGTAAACCGGCCGCACCGCCAGCGCGTGGCGGGCGCGCCGCACCTCGTGCTGGTTGCTGCCCATCAGCTTGCCTAAACGTTTATCCGAAAAGCCCTTTTGTTTGACGAAGCGCAGTTCAGCGGCCGACAGGCTGGCCAGCGTGCGGGCCTTCAGCCTGGTTTCGGTGTTGATCAAGTCCTCGATCTGGGCCAGGAACCACGGGTCGATCGCGGTTTCTTCAAAGATCTCTTCCAGGCTCATGCCGATGCGGAAAGCATCCGCCACGTACAGGATGCGCTCGGGGCCGGCGTTGCCGATGGCCTCGATGATCTCCTCACGATCGGTCTCGCGCTCGCTCAGCCCGTCGATGCCGGTCTCCAAGCCGCGCAGCGCTTTTTGCAGGCTTTCCTGGAAGGTGCGGCCCATCGCCATCACCTCGCCCACCGATTTCATCTGCGTCGTCAGGCGCGGATCGGCGGCCGGGAATTTTTCGAACGCAAAGCGCGGGATCTTGGTGACCACGTAGTCGATGGAGGGTTCAAACGACGCCGGTGTGGCGCCGCCAGTGATGTCGTTGCGCAACTCGTCCAAGGTGTAACCCACCGCCAGTTTGGCGGCGATCTTGGCGATCGGGAACCCGGTGGCCTTGCTGGCGAGGGCACTCGACCGACTGACCCGCGGGTTCATCTCGATCACGATCATCCGGCCGGTGGTCGGCTGGACCGCGAATTGGATGTTGCTGCCGCCGGTCTCGACCCCGATCTCGCGGATGATGGCCTTCGCCTGGTCCCGCATCCGCTGGTATTCCTTGTCGCTCAGCGTCTGCTGCGGGGCGACGGTGATGCTGTCGCCGGTGTGGACCCCCATCGGGTCGAGGTTCTCGATCGAGCAGATGATGACCACGTTGTCCGCCCGGTCCCGCATCACCTCCAGCTCGAACTCCTTCCACCCGATCACCGACTCCTCGATGAGCGTCTCGCCCATTGGGGACAGCTGCAGGCCCTTCGTCACGAGGTCGATGAACTCTTCGCGGTTGTAGGCGATGCCGCCGCCGGTGCCGCCCATCGTAAAACTCGGCCGCAGCACGCACGGCAGCCCAATCTCGTCCAGGATGCGGTGGGCGTCGGCCAGGCTGCGGGC
>JANOBL010000132.1:0-9841 GCA_031411635.1 Betaproteobacteria bacterium | reverse complement strand
TGTTGCGGCGCCAGGTTGTCGGCCACCCGGGCGCACAGCAGCGATTCAATCGCGCCCAGCAGTGCAATCGTCAAGGTGGGGATCAGCAGCAGCTTGGCGGTGGCCCAGCTTAAATCGGGCAGCGCAAACGCCGGCAGCGATTGCGGAATGCCGCCAAAGCGTGAACCGATGGTCTCCACCGGCAGCTTCAGCAGCAGCACCGCCGCCGTGGCCCCCACCAGCGCGACGATGGTGCCGGGCAAATGTGCCGCCCAGCGCCGCAGATGCGGCAGCACGCTGCGCGGCGCCACCGGCATGGTGTAGCTCTTGGGCCACAGCACGACGACGCCCAAGCAGGCCAGACCCAGCCCAAAGGCCGCCGGGTTGAAGCTGTCCAGGTGCTGCACCAGCACCGCGATCTGGCTGAAAAAATCGCCCGGCATCTTGCTGATCTTCAGGCCCAGCAAGTCCTTCAACTGCGACAGCGCGATCAGCACCGCGATGCCGTTGGTAAAGCCGATCACGATCGACACCGGGATGTAGCGCACCAGCGCGCCCAGCTTGAGCAGGCCCATCACAAACAACAGCACACCGGCCAGCGAGGTGGCGATCAGCAGATTGGCCAGCCCGTAGCGCTCGACGATGCCGTAGACGATGACGATAAACGCCCCCGCCGGCCCACCGATTTGCACCTGCGAGCCACCCAGCGCCGAGATCAGGAAGCCGGCGATGATGGCGGTGAAGATGCCGGCCTCGGGCTTGACACCCGAGGCGATGGCAAACGCCATCGCCAGCGGCAAGGCCACGATGCCCACCGTCAGCCCGGCGCCCAGATCGGCGCCAAACTGGTGCCGGCTGTAACCGGGCAGCGCCTCCAGCAGACGCGGGCGGAAAGGGTGGAACCGGGTGGGCAGCGGCATGTGGGCTCTGGCGGATGAGGGGGCCATTGTTGCCGCTGGTCACCGCAGCAACGGCAAGCCGGCAGCCGCGGTGCGGCCAGTCGGCGCTACGATACAAGCTGGCAGCAGCCGATCCGGGCCGCAAGCCAGCAGCGGAACCCGCCCATGCTCAACACCGTGATGGTGGTCGACGACAGCGAGACCGATCTGCTCTACGCACGCATCGTGCTGGAGCGCTCGGGCATCGCCGGGCGGCTGGTCTTGATGGAATCGGCCAGCCAGGCGCTCGATTACCTGGCCGGTGCACAGGCCGCTGCGGTGGAGTTGATCCTGCTGGACATCAACATGCCGGGCATGGATGGCTTTGAGTTCCTGGTCAACTACCAGGCGCGCTGTGCCCACCCGGTGCCGGTGGTGATGCTGACGTCCTCGCCCGACCCGGCCGACCGGGTGCGGGCACTGGCCCATGCCTTTGTGCGCGCCTACCTGATCAAGCCGCTCGATCTGGCTGCTGCGGCCGCGCTGCCCAGCCGTGTCGGGCCTTGAGCAGCCTTGGGTTGCCCCACTGGGCGGCCCTTCAAAACCCGCTGCGGGCGCCAAATCAGCGCCAGTAACGCTGCAGTTGCGGGCGCTGGCCGGCTTGGTGCTGGGCTATGCCGGGCTGGCCGGGCTGTCGATGCTGTTGTCGCGGCAGGCCGGCTCGATTGCGATGGTCTGGTATGCCAATGCGTTGGCGGTGGTGGTGTTGGCGCGTGCACCGCGCCGCCACTGGCCGGTGCTGGGCCTGGGCGTGGCGGTTGCCAATGCGGCGGTCAACCGGCTGTGGGGCGACGGCTGGCTGACCGCGCTGGCGATGGTGCCACCCAACCTGCTGGAAATCGGCCTGGCGGCCTGGGCCTTGCAGCGCACCGGCCTGGTGTCGTCGGGGCTGCGCACACCGCCGGCAGTGCTGCGCCTGCTGGCGCTGTGCGCGGTGTTGCCAGCCGCTGCTGCTGCGCTGCTGGCGGCCGGCTTGCTGGCGGCCTTGGGCTTGGGCCCGGCGCTGGCGGTGGGGCAGGGCTGGTATTTGAGTGCGGTGATCGGCGCCGTGTCGGCCTTGCCGCTGCTGCTGTTGCTGGCCAACCAAGCTGCGGTGCCGTTGCGCCAGGCGCTGCTCAACCCCCGGGTTGGGCTGTTGCTGCCGCTGGCGGTGATCACCACGGTGTTGTGCCTGGCCTGGGTGCCGTTTCCGTTTGTCTACCTGGGCGTGCCGCTGCTGGTGGCGGCGATGCTGGTGGACCTGGTGGTGGTGGCGCTGCTGGTGCTGGTGGTGTCGGTCACGGTGACGCTGGCGCTGGCCGCCGGCTTGTTTTTGCCACCGGCAGTGGGTTTGTCGCCGGCCGCGTTTGTTTACCTTGCACTGGCAGCGGCGCTGGTGCTGGCCTTGCTGCTGGCGGCCACGATGGCCGATCTGCGCGACAGCCAGGCCCGCTTGCTGGCCGGCAAGGCCGCGCTGCGGCAAGCCAATGCGGGGCTGCAGCAGTTTGTGCACATGGCCTCGCATGATTTGCGCGAGCCGATCAATGCGATCGAGCAGTTCAGCGGCCTGATCGAGCTGGACCACGGCCAGCACCTGCCCGAGCCGGCACGTGGTTATCTGGCCCTGGTGCGGCATGAGGCGGGCCGCTTGCGGGCCCTGCTGGACGATGTGCTGCAGTACTCCCAGGTGCAGCGTGGTGATCTGCCAGCACCGCAACCGGTGGCACTGGATGCCGTGATGGCCGGGGTGCGCCAGGCACTGGACTCAAAGCTGCGTGAGACTGGCGCCCGGCTGCAGGTGGCACTGCTGCCGGTGGTGCTGGGCCACGCCACGCTGCTGGCGCTGTTGCTGCAGCATCTGCTGGACAACGCGCTGACATACGTGACCCCTGGCCAGGTGCCCGAGGTCTGGATCAGCGCCAGCGAGGCCGACGGCATGGTCTGGCTGAGCGTGACCGACCGCGGCATCGGCATCCCGGCCGACCAGCAGGCGCGTTTGTTTGCACCGTTCCAGCGCCTGCACCGGCGGCGCGATTACGACGGCACCGGCCTGGGCCTGGCGCTGTGCCGGCAGATCGCCCGCGCCCACGGTGGCGAGATCGGCCTGCAGTCCACGCCGGGTGAGGGCAGTCGTTTCACGGTGCATCTTCCGCTGAGTTCGCCGCTGGGTCTGCCGCCGAGTGGGTCAGCCGTTTCAGCGCTCGATGCGGCCCAGCAACCGGGGGTCGGGTGACAGCGCGTTCCAGATCGGGCTGAAGCTGAACGGGGCTGCACCGTCGGCCCGGGGGTTGGTGGCAGGTGGGTTGATGCGCACCCGCACCGCATGCATGCGGGGCTCGCCAAACACCTCCAGCCGCCACAGGTTGGGGATGCGCTGGCCGCGTGCATTGCGGAACGGCCGGTCGACGATGTGGTGGTGTGCATCGCCATGGACCAGCAGCACCGGAAACGGCGCTGCATCGGCCAGCGGCGGCAAGCTGTGGCCGATGCTGCCGGCAAAGCCGGGATGCACCTCGCCGCGCCGGGGATCGGCCAGATCGGGGTAGACCAGGGTCTCGGCCTGCGTGGCCAGCACCAGCGCACGCGCGCCCTGGCTGCGGGCCAGCGCAAATGCGGCGCTGATCCAGGCCGCGTTGGCCACCTCGCGCGCAAGGTATTCGGCACGCACATCGGCCTGCGCGGCGCGGCTGCCGTTGTCCGGCCCCACGGTGTGGAAGGTGGCAAATAACACGCCTTTGTGCACCCAGCGCTGGTTTTCGACATAGCGGCTGTAGGCCGGCATCAGGTCGCCCTGGCGTTGCATCACCAACGGGTGCTGGCCGAGTGACAAGGCGCTGGCAAAAAAGCGCTGGCGCAAGGCCTGCAAGCGCTCCAGTGCATCGTCGCCGCGGCGCTGGCAATCCAGCCAGTCGTTGTCGCCCGGGGTGTAGACCAGGGCCTGGGCAAAGCGCTGGAAGTGCTGGTACTGCAGCTTGAACTCGTCATCGCTGCAGGCCGCCAGGCCGTCCTTGAAATCGCCGATGTGGACAGCGAAGGCCGGATTCAGCGCATTGATCAGATCGATCAGGTGGCGGTACGCCGGACCGCGTATCAGGTCCGGGCCGTAGGGCATGTCGCCCAGCGCGACAAACTCGAAGGGCTCGAAGGCATCCGCCAGCGCCGGGGCCGGGGCCGATATTAGCGATGGCAGCGCCGCCAGCGCGCCCAGAACCGCGCGGCGCCGGGTCACCGAACCCGCATGCCCGGTTGGGCGCCTGGGCCTGGCTCCAGCACAAAGAGGCCGGGCTGGGCTTTTTCGTCGGCATGGCTGGCCGCCAGCACCATGCCCTGGCTGACGCCAAACTTCATCTTGCGCGGCGCCAGGTTGGCGACCATCACGGTGAGCTTGCCGATCAGTTGCTCGGGCGCATAGGCGCTGCGGATGCCGGAGAACACATTGCGGGTTTGCGCCTCGCCCAGATCCAGGGTCAGCCGCAACAGCTTGCTGCTGCCGTCCACCGTCTCGGCGTTGACGATTTTGGCGATGCGCAGATCGAGCTTGCTGAAATCGGCGATGCCGATCTCGTCGGCGATGTCTTCACCACCGGGCAGCGCGGCGGCTGCTGCCTCGGGGACATCGGGCTCGGGTGGTGTCAGCAGCGCGTCCAGCTTGGCGGCGTCCACGCGCTGCATCAGGTGCTGGTAGGGCGCGATCAGATGCTGGCCCAAGGCACGTTCGGCATCGGCAAACTGCAGCGGCGGCACTTGCAAAAAACCCTCTACCTGGGCGGCCAGTGCCGGCAGTATGGGTTTCAAGTAAATCGTCAGCAGCCGGAAGGCCTCGATGCAGACCGAGCAGACGTCGTGCAGTGCGGCGTCCTGCCCGGCCTGTTTGGCGAGATCCCAGGGTTTGTGCAAGTCCACATAACCGTTGACCCGGTCGGCCAGCAGCATGGTTTCGCGCACCGCCTTGCCAAACTCGCGGCCGGCGTACAGCGCTTCGATATTGCCGCGCTGGGCACGCAGGCCGTCCAGCAGCGCACGGCCTTCCACGCCCAGGTCGGCCGACAGCTTGCCGCCGAAGCGTTTGCTCAAGAAGCCGGCAGCGCGGCTGGCGATGTTGATGTACTTGCCCACCAGATCGCTGTTGACCCGGCTGATGAAATCCTCGGGATTGAAATCGATGTCTTCGACCCGGGCGTTGAGTTTGGCGGCGATGTAATAACGCAGCCATTCAGCGTTCAGCCCCAGTTCCAGGTAACGCAGCGGGTTGATGCCGGTGCCGCGGCTCTTGCTCATCTTCTCGTTGTGCACGGTCAAGAAGCCGTGAACGTGCACCGCGTTGGGCACTTTGCGGCCCGAGAAATACAGCATCGCCGGCCAGAACAAGGTGTGGAAGGTGACGATGTCCTTGCCGATGAAATGCACTTGCTCCAGGTCCGGATCGGCCAGATAGGCGGCGCAGGCGGCCGCATCCAGCCCACGCTTGGCAAACAGGTTTTCCAGCGCGGCCAGGTAGCCCACTGGCGCGTCCAGCCAGACATAGAAATACTTGCCCGGAGCGTCGGGTATCTGGATGCCGAAGTAGGGCGCATCGCGGCTGATGTCCCAATCGCCCAGGCCGGTCTTGCCGGCCTCGTCGCGGGCAAACCACTCCTTGACCTTGTTGGCCACCTCGGGCTGCAGCTTGCCGTCCTGCGTCCACTGTTCCAGGAAGTCAACGCAGCGTGGATCACTCAGCTTGAAAAAGTAGTGCTCGCTGGTTTTCAGCACCGGTGTGGCGCCAGAGAGTGCCGAGTACGGGTTCTTCAAATCGGTGGGCGCGTACACCGCACCGCAGTTTTCGCAGTTGTCGCCGTACTGGTCGAGGGTGCCGCACTTGGGGCATTCGCCCTTGATAAAACGGTCGGGCAGGAACATGCCCTTCTCGGGATCGAAAAACTGCTCGACGCTGCGGGTTTCGATCAAGTCGTTGTCGCGCAGCGCGAGGTAGATTTGCTGCGCCAGGCGGTGGTTTTCGGGCCCGTCGGTGGAGTGCCAGTTGTCGAATGCGATGTGGAAGCCAGCCAGGTAGGGCGCGCGGCCGGCGGCGATCTGTGCCACAAACTGCTGCGGCGTCAAACCGGCCTTCTCGGCGGCGATCATGATCGGTGCACCATGCGCATCGTCGGCGCAGACGAAGTTCACGTCCGCGCCCATCATGCGCTGCGCCCGCACCCAGGTGTCGGCCTGGATGTACTCCATCATGTGGCCGATGTGGAAGGCCGCGTTGGCGTAGGGCAGGGCGGTGGTGACGAACAGCTTGCGGGGCATGGGGCGGTCCTGGGAGGGCAGCCTTGGATTCTAGAAGCCTGCCTGGCCTCAGCCGATGCTTGATCTTGGGTATCGTTGCGTATAATATTTTATACAAATGGGTTCGGTGACTGACGAAAAAGAGATCAGATGGGTGGGCTCGGCCTACGCTGATCTGCTGGCTTTCCCGAAGGCGCCTCGCAAACAAGCCGGCTTCCAGCTTGGCAAGGTACAGGCCGGACTCGATCCGACCGACTGGAAGCCGTTTGATGAGCTTGGCGCGGGCACCCGGGAGATCCGCATCAGCGATGCCCAGGGCATCTTCCGGGTGATGCTGGTCGCCAAGTTCGAGGAGGCGGTTTACGTGTTGCACTGCTTTCAGAAGAAGACGCAGGCCACCGCCAAGCACGACAAGGACATTGCTGCCGCGCGCTACCGCGCGGTGGTCAGCGCCAGAAAGGGCCAGCGATGACGATCGACACCGAAATCCGCCATGTCACGAAGACCGGCGCCAACCTGTTTCTGGAACTGGGGTTTTCTGCGGCTGAAGCCAAGCAACTGCAGGCCGCCTCGCGCAAGCAGATCAACGACACCCGCGCGCTCAAGCAGCAACTGATGGCCGAGTTGTCGAGCTGGATCGCCGAGCATCAGCTCAAGCAGGCGGACGCGGCGCAAATCCTGATGGTGTCGTGCCCTAGGGTCTCGGATGTCGTCAACCAGAAAACCGCCAAGTTCACGATCGATGCACTGGTCGAGATGCTCAGCCGCGTTGGCAAGCCAGTGCGTTTTGCCGTGGGCTGACAGGGTTGGGCGCCGCCACCACCATCTCTACCCCCCAAGCTGCCGGCTTATGAAATCCCGGTACCAAAATCCGCTGGCCTTGGGCGTGCGGCGCTGGGTGGCGTAGTCCACATGGGTCAGGCCAAAGCGTTTGCTGTAGCCAAAAGACCACTCAAAGTTGTCCATCAGCGACCAGGCAAAGTAGCCACGCACGTCCACCCCCTGGTGCATCGCGCGGCCCAGCGCGGCGAGCTGGCCCTTCAGGTAGGCCACGCGGAAATGGTCGTCGATGCGGCCGTCCACCACCTGGTCGTCGCAGGCACAGCCGCTCTCGGTGATGAACACCGGCGGCAGGTTGGCGTGTCGGCGCTTCATGTCCAGCAAATGCTCGGTCAGGCCGTCGTGCGACACCTCCCAGCCCATCTCGGTGGTCAGCGCGCCGGGCGGCAGCGGCGCCATCGCTTCGGTGGCGCTGGCCAGCTTGCGGAAGTAGTAGTTCATGCCCAGGAAATCCATGGGCGTGCTGATCTCGGCCAGGTCGCCAGTCTGCACCGCCGGCTCCACGCCGGCCAGCGCCAGTGTCTGCTCGGGGTAGCGGCCGTTCAGCAGCGGTTCCAGGTACAGGCGGTTGAAGATCAGGTCTTCGCGGCTGGCGGCCACGCGGTCGGCATCGCTGTCGGTGGCCGGATGCACCGGCCCCATCACGCAGACGATGCCCAGCGGCGCTTTCACACCATCGGCACGCAGCGCACGCAGCGCGCGGCCATGCGACAGCAACTGGTGGTGGGTGGCGTTGACGGAGGTTTGCGGATCGCAGATGCCCGGCGCATGGCGGCCAATCCAGTGGCCGACATAGGCGGTGACATAAGGCTCGTTGAAGGTGGCGATGCTGGCCACCCGGTCGCCCAGCGCGGCGCCGACGATGCGCGCGTAATCGACAAACCGGTCCACCGTCTCGCGTGAGTTCCAGCCACCCTTGTCTTGCAGGTACTGCGGCAAATCCCAGTGGTACAGCGTCATGAACGGCGCCAGGCCACGCGCGTGCATGCCGTCGATCAAGCGTTTGTAGAAGTCCAGGCCCTTTTGGTTGACTCGGCCGTCGGCGGTGGGCTGGATGCGCGGCCAGGCCACCGAGAAGCGGTAGGCATTCAAGCCCAGGCTGCGGGCGATGTCCAGGTCATCGGGCCAGCGGTGGTAGTGGTCGCAGGCCTGGGTGCCGTCGTCGCCGTTGTCCACCTTGCCGGGCACACGGCAGAAGGTGTCCCAGATGCTGTCGCTGCGGCCATCGGCGGTGCTGGCACCTTCGATCTGGAACGCGGCGGTGGCCGCGCCCCATTTGAAATTGGCGGGAAAGGCTTGCACGGTGCGGTTCATGGCTGGGCTCGGATAGGTGGGTTCAGCGCTGCGGCAGGCGCAGGCGGTAGGGCTCGAAGAAGCGCCACATCAGCGGCGTGGCTTCGATGTCGAAGGGCACGGGCGTCAGCACCGATGGCGTGGCCAGCAGCACCCGGCTGCCGGGCCAGGCATGGCCGGTATCGGCGGTGAGGTACAGCAACACCCGGGCCTGCTGGTCACAGGCCTCGTAGCTGATCAACTGCGTCTCTGCCGTGATGCGCCGGGTCTCGGGGCCGGACTGGCAGCCGTTGATCTCGCCCCAGCGGGCCTGGGCAGCCAGGCCACCGTACTGCCAATACGGTGCACCGCCGCCGTCGAATGGGTTGACCTTGTCGGCGGTGCTGGCAAAGGCGATCACCGGCACCGGGCGTGCGGGTTTGCAGCTTGCCGGGTCGGGCTCGGCGGCGCCGGCGGCGTTTTTGCGCGGTGTACCGGCGCGTATGCCGGCCACCAGGCCCACCGCTGCCAGCCGGCCAGGCACATCGCAGGCGTATTGCGCCACCATGCGCGCGCCGCCCGAGTAGCCGGTGGCATACACCCGGCGGGCATCGACGCACAGCTTGGCCGATACAGCGTCTATGACGTCGCTGATGAAACGCTCGTCGTCGGGTGCTGCGGTGCCGGCCGGCACTGGCGTGACGCCGGGCACGTTCCAGCGGAAGCCCTTGCCTGCGGCCAGCACGCCTTGCGGCGCCACCACCGCCAGGCCACGCGCCTGGGCTTCGGCCTCCCACTGGCCGCGGTCTAGCTGCTCGGCGGCATTGCTCTCGCTGCCGTGCAGGTCCAGCACCAGCGGCAGCCGCTGCTGGCCGCTGTAGCCATAGGGCACGTAGTAAATGGCCTGGCGCTCCTGGCCGCCCGAGTTGAGTGTCAGGCTGTAGCGGCCTGCCGGGTGGGCCAGGCTGCAAACGGGATCGGCGGCTTGCGCGGCGCTGCTCAGGCCAGTGGCCAGCGCCAGGCCGGCCAGCCAATGGAAACAGGGTTGCATGGGCATCTCCCGACAGGGGTTCAAAGCCTTGGTTTGAGGGTCAGATCCGTTGCTCGGTGCCGGCATCAAATACGCTGGCACGCGTGGGCGAAAAGTGCAGGTTCACCCGGTCGCCGGCCAACGGTGCATCTGCCGGCGCACAGCGCACCGCGATGCGCTGATCGGCGTGCTGCAGCCAGGCGATGGTGTCGGCCCCCAGCAACTCGGTGGATTCCACCGGCAGGTTGGCCAGCAGCGGCGCACCCTGGCCGTCCAGCCGCAGGTCTTCGGGCCGCACACCCAGCAGCGCCTCGGCGGCTTGGGGCCGGCCGGCGGCACGTATACCGGTCACCCTCGGCCTCCACCGTCTGCGCCGATTCCCAGTACGCCGGCTGGAACGCCGCCTTCACCAGATCCAGATAGGTGGTGCCCCGAACGAACCCGCGCCCCAACGCATTGGCATACCGCGCCAGCACGCTGTCATCCGCCGCCACCCGCTGATTGGCCAACGGCCGCGCCGGCAACAGCTTCC
>JANOBL010000131.1:0-3623 GCA_031411635.1 Betaproteobacteria bacterium | reverse complement strand
GCCGGCCGTGGTCGCCAAGGAGGGCTACCGCTTCTACCAGGCGCATGCCGGCGCCGCTGACGCCCAAGGGCTCTGGCATCTGGTCGGCCCGAGTCTGCTGGGCATGGCGCTGAGTTTTCTCGCGGGCCTCGTTGCGCTGCGCTGGCTGTCGCGCTGGTTGGAGCAAGGGCGCTGGCACTACTTTGGCCTCTATTGCCTCGGGGCGGCTGCTCTCGTGTGGTTCAACGGGTGACGTTGGATGCCCACTCGCTATGACGCCGAATCTGCGCCAAGACCTGCTCATTGACGAAGTTCGCCGCCGCGGCGCGGTATCGGTCGAAGTCCTCGCAGAACAGTTCAAGGTCACTGTGCAGACCGTGCGCAGAGATGCCCGCATGCTGACGGATGCCGGATTGCTGGCACGCTTCCACGGCGGCGTTCGGCTGCAAAGCTCCACGGTGGAAAACATTGCGTACCGGCAGCGGCAAGACCTGCACGAAGCAGAAAAGCGACGAATCGCCCAACGCGTGTCACAGGCGGTGCCTAATGGCTGTTCCCTGTTCATCAACATTGGCACCACCAGCGAGGCGATCGCCAGAGAGCTCTTGCATCACAAGGGCCTGCAGGTGATCACGAACAACCTGCATGTGGCGGTGATCCTCTCGGACAACCCGGACTGCGAGGTGATCGTCGCGGGCGGCATCGTGCGTTCGCGAGATGGGGGCATCGTCGGCGAGGCGACCGTCGACTTCATCAGGCAGTTCAAAGCCGACATCGGGCTGATCGGCATTTCGAGCGTCGAAGCGGATGGCACCTTGCGAGACTTCGACTATCGGGAGGTCAGCGTTGCGCGGGCCATCATCGGGCATTCGCGCGCGGTCTGGCTGGCGGCGGATCACAGCAAGTTCAACCGGTCCGCGACGGTGGAATTGGCACGCCTTCACCAGATCGACATGTTGTTCACCGACGCCGAACCGCCGGAGCCCTTTCCCGCTCTGCTTGCGGACGCCGGCGTACAGGTGATGCTTGGCGAGCTGCAGCATTCCCTCGAGTGACGGCGCGGCCTCCGCGCGGTTCGGCGGGGATGCCGGACCTTGCGCAGCATCGTTCTCGAGCGTCAAGCCCGCATCGCCGTGACGCACTGCGCAAGCATGAGCCCCTGTGCCGGGCCAATATGAGGCGCCCTTGTCGCCTCATCGGGTGGATTGGCATTCCAATGACAACTATAATGATTCTCATTTGCGTCATTGGAGCACCCGTGATGTTTTGGTCGCGTCGCTATCCCTTGCTGGTGGCCCTCGTTCTGATGGCTTGCGCCGGCGTCGCATCAAGGGTCATTGCGGCCGAACCGTCGATGGCCGACAGGGCCAAGCAAGTGTGGCAGTTGTTGGACTACGTTGCCGTCGACTACCGCGGCGCCGTATCTAACGGGGCAGTGCTCAAGGCCTCGGAATACACCGAGATGCAGGAGTTCGCGGCAGCCGCCGAACGACAGCTGGGCGAGTTGCCCCGCGGTGATGCCACTGCCGCGCTGCAAGCGCAGGCGGCACGCTTGCGCAGCGCGGTCGCCGACAAAGCTGACCCGGCTACCGTGGCCCAGCTGGCGCACGGCTTGGCCGGCGCGGTGCTGAAGGCCTATCCGTTCCCGATCGCACCCGCCGTCACTCCAGATCTGCGCCGTGGCGCGCAACTTTTCCAGGCCCAATGCGCGACCTGCCACGGGCCGCAGGGCCACGGCGACGGTCCGCTGGCCGCCAGCCTGGACCCGAAGCCGACTGCACTGTCAGAGCGCTTGCGGGCGCGCGAGCGCTCTGTGTTCGCGCTGCATCAGGTCATCAGCAACGGCGTCAACGGCACCGCTATGGCCAGCTTCGGCGCACTGCCGGAAGACGACCGCTGGGCGCTGGCGTTCTTCGTCGGCACCTTGCCGTACGCCGAAGCCGACAGGGCCGCAGGCGCGACGGTCTGGCAAACCAGCGCCAAGGCACGCGAGACGATTGTCGGCTTGGACGCATTGACGCAGACCTCCGAGCACGCGCTTGCCGAGCGCCTGGACGCCGACTCGGCGAAGTCGGTGACGGCGTACCTGCGAGCCAATCCGCAAGCCCTGGCCGCGAACAAGCCGGGTGGCATCTCGGTTGCCAAGGCCAAACTCGCGGAAAGCGTCACCGCCGTGCGCACTGGTGATCGGGCGACCGCGACCAAGCTGGCCTTGTCGGCTTACCTCGATGGCTTCGAGCCCATCGAGCCGGCGCTGGCAACGCGCGACCGCCCACTCTTCGAAAAGATCGAGGCCGCGATGGTGGCCTACCGCGCGAAGGTGGCCGACGGCAACGCCGAGCAGGTGCAAGCATCGGCGCAGGCGTTGCAGCATTTGCTGGACGAGGCCGACAAGGCACTGGCACCTTCGGAGAACGATGCCGCCGCTGCCTTCATCGGCGCTCTGACCATCCTGCTGCGCGAAGGGCTGGAAGCACTGCTCGTGGTCGTGGCGATGGTGGCCTTCCTCAAGAAGGCGGAGCGACAGGATGTGCTGGTCTACGTGCATGCCGGCTGGGTCGCCGCGCTTGCGGCCGGTGGCGTGACCTGGGCCGTGGCCACCTACCTCGTCGGCGTCAGCGGCGCGAGCCGCGAACTGACCGAAGGCTTCTCGTCGCTGTTCGCGGCGGTCGTCCTGCTCGGCGTGGGCATGTGGATGCACCAGAAGAGCGTGGCCGGGCGCTGGCAGGTCTACCTCAAGGAGAAGATGTCGGCCGCGCTGAGCAAGCGCGCCGCCTGGTTCCTGTTCTCGCTGGCCTTCATCGCGGTCTACCGCGAGGTGTTCGAGACCGTGCTGTTCTATGCCGCGCTGTGGACCGAGGGCAATGGCTGGCCGCTGCTGGCTGGCTTGGCGGCGGGCATGGCCGTCTTGGGTGTGATCGCGGCGATTCTGCTGCGCACCAGCGCGAAGTTACCCATCGGCAAGTTCTTCGCCGCGAGTTCATTGCTGGTGGCGGTGCTGGCGGTGGTGCTCGCCGGCAAGGGCATCGCCGGCCTGCAGGAGGCGGGCTGGGTTCACACCAGCCCGGTCGCCTTCCCGCGCATCGACATCCTCGGAATTCGCCCCACGCTGCAGACCTTGCTCGCGCAGCTGACGGTCTTGGTGGCCGTGGCGATTGCGTTCGTGGTCAACACGCGTTCGAACGCGCCGACGCCAAAGGGCGCCTGACGCCGCTTCGCTCCGTCACGCGATCGTCGCTACACTTCGCCCGTGTCCCGCCTCCTCATCATCATTCTGCTGCTATGGCTGCCGTTCCAGTTCGCTTGGGGCGCAGCCGCAACCTATTGCCAGCATGAGCAAGCTGCGGGCGTCAGCCACTTCGGGCACCACGACCACAAGCACCAGGGCAAGTCGCTTCAGTGCACGGGCGACGCCACGCCGGACAAGAAGCCCTCGATCGCCGACGAAGACCCCGATTGCGACTACTGCCACATCAGTTGCGCGCAGCCGCTGATGCCCATGTCGCTGGACTGCCAAATCGAGGCTGCACCGCACGCAGTGCCAGGCACATTTGCCCAAGGTCACTCTCCTCACGTCCCCGACCAGATCGAACGCCCCAAATGGACTCTCGCCGCCTGATTCGGCGAGACCGTCCCACCACGCA
>JANOBL010000130.1:0-4136 GCA_031411635.1 Betaproteobacteria bacterium | reverse complement strand
CCAGCGTGACGCCGATCTGGGCGTAACGCTCGGCCTCCTTGTCGGCCAGGTTGACGGTGAACGGATCCAGTGCCACAAACACCGGTGGATGCTTGGGATCGTGCCGGGGGCGGGGCTTGGCGGCCGGCTCGTGGGCCTCGGCCTTGGCCTTGCCGTGGCCACCTTCGGCGCCGTCCTCGTCGCCGTCGGCGGGCTTCTTTTTCAGCAGCATGAAGGCGGCACCACCACCGCCCAGCACCAGCAGCAGCGCGGCGGCAATGATGATGATTAGTTTTTTCTTGCCGCCTTTGGCGGCGGTGGCATCGGCGTTGGCAGCAGGTGCGGCGGACATGTGGATCTCCAGGCGGGCAACAGGCACCGTGCGTCAGCGGCGCACAACGAACCCATCAACCCATTGTTCGGGCCCGACCCCACCGGCGATGCGCCAAATAGCGCGGCAAAGCGCGGTGATTTGCCGGCGCTGCGGCGCCGCTGTGGGCCCGGTTTCAGGCCACCAGATCGACCAGGCCACGCGGCGCAGCCCGGTGCGCGGCGGCGCCGGCGGCACTGCGCGCCAGTGGGCTGTCCGGGCCGGCGCCAGCGCGTGGGCCAGCCGCTGCGGCCGGCTCGGGCGGCGGCTGGCGGCCCGGGTGCTGCTGCGATACACCGCCGCCGGTCAGCGTCAGCCCGGCGTCCTGCAGCGCGCCGGCCAGCGCCGGCAGCGAGGCCTCGATCACCGCACGGGTGTCGCTGCGGTCGGCCTGAAACTGCACCTGGGCGGCATTGCCGTCCATCGTTATCTGCACCGTGATCGGGCCCATCTCGGCCGGGCTGAGCTGCAGCAGCGCGGTCTGCACCCCATCACGCGCAAACACGCTGATCTGCGCGCCCAGTGCTGGCGCAAACGCTGGGCTGTCCACCGGCCAGCGGATTTGTGCCTGGGCGCTGGCTTCGCCGCGTTGCGCCAAGGCCTGGCCGCGCAGCGGGGCATGGGCTGCTGCGGCCAAGCCGGCCGGGTCCGGCGACAGGCTGGCAGGGCCGGCTTCGGCGCTGGCAGCCAGCGTTGCAGCGCTGTTGTTGCGCTGATCGGCCGCCCCGGCACCGGGCAGCGCCGGGGTGGTGTCGCCGCTGCGCTGCTGCACGCCGTGCGCCAGCGCTGATGGGCGGTTGGTGGTGCTGGCTGTTGCGGCTGTCTGCGGACTGGCCGAGCTTGAATTTGGCAGCGCGCTGCCGTCTGCCATGCCGGCGGAAACCTGGGTGCCACCGGCGGCCGCTGCACCGGGGCCGCCCTGGGCGCCGGGCAGGCTGCGGGCCGGCACCTGGCCGTCCGCTGGGGCAGCGCGCCCGGCGGCGCTGCGCCGGCCGTTGTCGGCGCCTGCTGCCAGGGCGTCAGCATGGGCCTGCACACCGCCGTCAGCATCGTTGTTGGCTGCAGCCCCGCCACGTGCCACCGTGGCGGCTGCGGGTGTGCCCGGCGCTGCGCCGCACGCCGGCAGCGCATCGGCTGTTGGCGCTGCGGTGGTGGTCAGCGCGGCCAACATCGCTGCGGCGGCGTTGACATCGCTGGCCACCAGCGGCAACGCTGCCGGGTCGTCGCTGCCAATCGCCGCAGCGTCCGGCGCGCCGGCCATGCCGGGGTCGGCCGCGCCGGGCAGGCCGGGGCTCTGGGCAGCCGGCGCTGCGCCCATCAGCCGCATCATCGATTCGTGCGCTGCCATGGCGCCGCGCTGGCCCTTGCCGGGCCGCGCCGGGCTGCCGTTGGGCAGGCCGTTGTCCTGGAGGGCCGGGACGGGGGCTGCCGGATTGGCCTCGGCGGGCAACAACATCGACCCGTCTTGCGGGGTGTCGGCGGCACCGGGCAAGGGCTGCGTTGGCGGGCCGGGCCATGGCGCAGGGCTGTTGCCGGCTGCGTTGGCCGGCCCGTCGGCGGAACCGCCGGCAGGATCGGCGCCGGTGGCGTCGGCTTGCGGGGTGTCGGCATGGGCGGCGCCATCGGCTTCATCGGCCTTGTCTGCCCGATCGCCGGCCGGGCGCTCGGGCTTGGCGGTGGCGGCGGTGGCCGCCGCGTCGCTGCCGGCGGTGCCCTGAGACGGCCGGCGCGTGGCGCTGCGGCCGTCGGCGTTGGGCTGGCGGTCGCTGTGGTGTTCTGGTGGACGGTTGGAGGCCAGCGCCGGGGCCGGCGCCGCCACCACGGCCTGGCGGGTTGGCACCGGCAGCACCGCTGCCGCCGATCGGGTGCGGGCCGCCGCACTGACACGGCCGGCCAGCAAAGCCTGGTCTGCCAGGCGCAGCGCATCGAGGCGCTGGTCGGCCTGCTGTTGCATCAAGCCGGCAAAGCCTGGCGTGGCATCGGCAGCGGCGCGCGGGTGGCCAACCGCCCCAGGGGTCACCGCGGCCGGTGATGGATTGGGCAGAAAGGAGGGCAGGCTGTTCAGCATGGTGGGCTGGTGGGGCGCAAAGGGCCGGGAGTGGGATTGGGATTGGGATTGGGATTGGGATTGGGGCGGGCGCTGCGGTTCAGGGGCTCAATGCGCTCAGCAGCGCGTGGCTGCCCAGCGCCCGCTGCGCGGCTTCGTCGCTGTTGCGCTGGTCGCGCCGGGTTTCCAGTTTTTGCTGCTCGGCCTGGCGCCGCGCGATCAGCTTGCGCACCGCCGCCACCCGCTGCTCCCGGGCTTGCAGCAGCGCACGCGCTTGCGCCTCGCGGTGGCTCAGCAACTGGGTGTTGCCGGCCTGGACGTCGATCGCCTGGTCCAGCCGCCGGCCAAAGCCGCGGTGGCAGTGCAGCAGCTCGGCGCTGCTGGATTCTCGAAACCGGGAGGTCCAGCGCTGGTCGTACTCCAGCCGGTAGTCCCGCAGTTGTTGGGTCTGCTGGGACGATTGCTGCAGCACACGCTCGGCCTGGCGCAGCAGGCCCACGGCGGTGTCACGCTCGGTTTCGGCCAATTGCAGCAAGGCCTGGAGTTGGGCAAGCGGGTTCATGGACATCGGGCAAGGAGTTGTTGAGAGGTGCAGTAGGGTCAGCCCGCCATCAGCCCGCCATCAGCCCGCACAAGCGGGCCCGGCTTTGGGCCATCGGCGCACGTTCGTGCATGTCTTGCTGCAGCAGCTTGATCAACTGGGGCTGCAGCGTCAGCGCCAGGTCCAGCTCGGCATCCTGACCACCCTGGTAGGCGCCAAGCTGGATCAGGTCGCGCGCCTTGCTCAGCTTGGCCAGCAGGCCGCGGGCGCGGCGCGCGGCCTCGATCTGCTCACGCGGGGCCACCGCGTTCATCACGCGCGAGACCGAGCGCTCGACATCGATCGCCGGGTAGTGGCCGGCCTCGGCCAGCTCACGCGACAACACGATGTGGCCGTCCAGGATGCCGCGTGCGGCGTCGGCGATCGGATCTTGCGGATCGTCGCCCTCGCTCAGCACGGTGTAAAACGCGGTGATCGAGCCGACGCCGTTCAGGCCGTTGCCGGAGCGCTCCACAAGCTGCGGCAGCTTGGCAAAACAGCTTGGTGGATAACCTTTGGTGGCAGGGGGCTCGCCGATCGCCAGCGCGATCTCGCGCTGCGCCATCGCAAAACGGGTCAGGCTGTCCATCAGCAGCAGCACATGGCGGCCCTGGTCGCGAAAGTGCTCGGCCACCGCGGTGGCATAGGTGGCGCCCTGCATGCGCACCAGCGGCGGTGCATCGGCCGGCGCGGCCACCACCACGCTGCGCGCCAGGCCTTCTTCGCCCAGGATGTCTTCGATGAACTCCTTGACCTCGCGGCCGCGCTCGCCGATCAGGCCCACCACGATCACATCGGCCTCGGTGTAGCGCGCCATCATGCCCAGCAGCACCGATTTGCCAACGCCGGTGCCGGCAAACAGGCCCAGCCGCTGGCCCCGGCCCACGGTGAGCATGGCGTTGATCGCGCGCACGCCGGTGTCCAGCGCACGGCGCACCGGATCACGCTCCATCGCGTTGATAGGCCGGCGCAGCATCGGCTCGTTGCGCACATGCTGCAGCGGGCCCAGCTTGTCCATCGGTGCGCCCATCGCATCCACCACCCGGCCCATCAGGCCGTCGCCCATCGCCAGGTGCAGGCCGCGGTCTTCGCTGCGACGCCAGAGCTGGTTGTCGCGGCCCAGCAGCGGCGGTGCATGCGGTGTGATGCGCGGGCTGACC
>JANOBL010000129.1:0-9190 GCA_031411635.1 Betaproteobacteria bacterium | reverse complement strand
ACATGGCCTGGGGCAAAGTTGACGCGCGAGTTCAGGCACAAGCTATTGCCAAAGCTCATCGCCATGCCCTTGGAGCTGAACTCGCGCGGGCCATCCACCGCCCGGATCGCTGCCGTGTTGATCTGCAGCCGGCCGCTCTTCTGGCCCGCTTGCTGCTGGGCCACGATCTGGCGCACCACCTCGGGCGGCAGGCGCGCGGCGGTCAGCGCCTGCGCGGTGCTGCCACGGTAGGGATTGCGCCCGGGTTGGCCCCAGGCGCAACCGTGGCGCAGCGTCAGAGGGGTCAGGCCGGCCGGGTTGATCGGGTTGACAGCGGGCTGGGCCGCAGCATCAGCGGCCTGCACCTGCACCCACTGGCCACCGCTGGGCGGCAAGCGCGGGTGCAGCGGCAAGCCGTCATGGCTTTGGCCCGGGGCCAGCGCCACGCCCGCCGCCTGGCCGGCCACGGTTTCCAGGCCAGCCACCACCGCCACCGCCAGCGGCAGGCCAACGGCGGCCACCACGGTCAGGCCGACCAGCGCGGTTCTGCGCCAGTGGGCTTGGCACGGGGCCAACGCAGCCGGCAGCGGCAGCGCGGGGCCGCCCGCCAAAGCATCGGCCACCAGCGCCGCCACCACGTCGGCCACGGCCTTGGGTGTGGCCAGCCTGCCCTGCCAATCGCAGGCCGCGCCGGCACAGCGGTAACGCGGCGCCTGGGTGGAAGGCAGCAGGCCCCGGCACTTGCGCCGCCGGGAAACGCGCAGCGTGTGCTCACCACACTGCGGGCAGCGCAGCGACGACAGGTCGGACGGGGTGGGTGGCACGGTGGCGGCTGATCCGACAAGGGGTGGATGCAACAGCCGTGCGCCGCATCCGGCATCGCGCCGGGCTGCGGCGGACGGCCGACCTCTTCGCGATATCGGCCCCACCGGCCCCACGCTGCAGGCACTTCTGCACACCGCCCGGGCTGTTGTGGGCCGCAGCCCGGCCGAAGACGCGGGGATGCCCTGGTTTGCCCCTCGCCGCCATGCCCATGCCCGGGTCTTGTTGCCCGTGCTGTTGGCAAGCGCCTTGCTGTGCCTGCCGGTGACCGCCGCAAAATCAGCCGCAACATCAGCCGCAACATCAGCCGCAACATCGGTCACAGCAGCAGCGATGCCCATGCACGCCGACTTTGCCGAGCTGGTGCTGGACCGGGTGAACCAATACCGGGCCCGCCATGCGCTGGACCCGTTGCGGCGCGACGCCGCGCTGGACTGGATCGCAAGCGATCACAGCCGCCGGATGGCGCAGCGTGGGCGCGTGGGCCATGACGGCTTTGCCGGCCGCTTTGAGCAAGCCCGCCGGGCCTCGTGCGTGGAAAACCTGGCCGCCGACTTTGACCATGCCGACGCCTTGGTGGCCGGCTGGCGGGCATCGCCTGCGCACCACGCCAACCTGCTGGCGCCGCAGGTGCGCTGGGCCGGCATTGCCAGCGTGGCGGGTTACGTCACGCTGCTGGCCTGCGAGTAGCCGGCGCCATCAAGCCAACAGCGCCTGCGCAAACTCGCGCGCGCTGAAGGTCTGCAAGTCCTCAAGTTTTTCGCCGACGCCGATGAAGTACACCGGCACCGGCCGCTCACGCGCAATCGCTGCCAGCACACCGCCCTTGGCCGTGCCGTCCAGCTTGGTGACGATCAGCCCGGTCAGGCCCAACGCGTCGTCAAACGCCTTGACCTGGGTCAGCGCGTTTTGCCCGGTATTGCCGTCCACCACCAGCAACACCTCGTGCGGCGCGCTGGCCTCGGCCTTGGTGATCACACGCTTGATCTTGCGCAGCTCTTCCATCAGGTGAAGCTGGGTGGGCAAGCGGCCGGCGGTGTCGGCGATCACCACATCGCGGCCGCGCGCCTTGCCGGCCGTGACCGCATCAAATGCCACCGCCGCCGGATCGGCGCCCTCCTGGCTGACGATCTCGACCCGATTGCGGTCGGCCCAGACGGTGAGCTGCTCTCTCGCCGCAGCGCGGAACGTATCGGCCGCCGCCAGCAGCACCGTTTGCTCGGCATCGGCCAGGTGGCGGGTTAGCTTGCCGATGCTGGTGGTCTTGCCAGCGCCGTTGACGCCCACCACCATCATCACCGTGGGCTGAAACTGGCCCACCACCAACGGCTTTTCCAGCGGCGTCAGCAGCTCGGCCAGCGCATCGGCCAACAAGGCCTTGACCTGCACCGGATCGCTGGCTTTGGCCTCTTTGACGCGGCGCTTCAAGTCGCCCAGCAAAAACTCGGTGGCGCGCACACCGGCATCGGCCATCAGCAGCGCGGCCTCCAACTCCTCGTACAGCGCGTCGTCGATCTGGGTGCCGGTAAAGACCTGGGCGATGCTGCTGCCGGTCTTGCGCAGGCCATTGCGCAGCTTGTCCAACCAGCTTTGGCGGCTGGGGGCGGCCGGCTTGGCGTCAATGGGCGCCGCGGCCAAAGGCGGTGCGAAAGGTGATGCACTTGGTGGTGCGATCGGTGGTGCGATCTGCGGTGCGATCTGCGGTGCGACAGGCGCCTCAACGGCCCCGTCGCTGGTTGCACCGGTGAGCTTGCTGACGGCGGTTTTCCACCACGATCCACCAGCGGCCGGGGGTCCATCGGCCGCAGCAACCGGTGTGTCCGGCAGTACGGCGGGCGGCGGTACAAGCACCGGCGGCACGGGATCGGGCAATGGGTGGGCAAGCGGCGCCGGCGGCTTTTTCTTGAAGAAGCTGAACATGGGACATTTCGGGTGAAGCGGCCAGCCGGGCCCGCAAAAAGGTGCCGCTATAATCACGGGCTCATGGCGCTTTAGCTCAGCCGGTTAGAGCGACGGAATCATAATCCGCAGGTCCGGGGTTCGAATCCCTGAAGCGCCACCACCCCCTTCTCATCAAGCCTTCCTGGCCCAGCGCCAGGAAGGCTTTTTGTTTTGCCCAAAGCAGCCTGCTCAATACCCCAGCGCCAACCCGGTATTGCGGCGCGGATCGTTGGCGCCGTAAAAACGGTTTTTGCCCACCGGTTTGCCACCCAGCGACGGCGCACCCACCAGGATCGCCGCCAGGTGGTTGGCCGGCTGCGGGTTGCCAAACTTCTGGCCCCAGGCCTCCAGCAGCTTGCGGGTATCGGGGCTCAGCGCATAGGCCTCGGCATTGGTGGCTTCCGGCAGCCACTGCTGGTGAAAGCGCGGCGCGTCCACCGCCTCCTGCAGGTTCATGCCGTAGTCGACCAGGTTCAGGATGGTGTGCAACACCGCGGTGATGATGCGGCTGCCGCCCGGCGTGCCCAGCACCAGCACGGGCTTGCCGTCCTGGGTGACGATGGTCGGGCTCATCGAGCTGAGCGGCCGTTTGCCCGGGGCGATCGCGTTGGCCGCGCCCTGCACCAGGCCATACAGGTTGGGCACGCCGATCTTGGCGGTGAAGTCGTCCATCTCGTTGTTCAGCAACACGCCGGTCTTGGCGGCCGTGACCTTGGCACCAAACCAGTCGTTCAAGGTGTAGGTGACCGACACCGCATTGCCCCACCGGTCGATGATCGAGTAGTGCGTGGTGTTGCTGCCCTCGGTCAGCGCATGCGGCACAACGCCGGGCCGGATGGCGCTAGACACACCCGCCTTGGCCGGATCGATCACCGCGCGCAATGAGGCCGCATAGTCTTTCGACAGCAGGCGGTCCAGCGGGTTGTTGACGAAGTCCGGGTCGCCCAGGTAGCTGTTGCGGTCTACATACGCATGGCGCATCGCCTCGATCTGGTAGTGCACGGCCTGCGCGGCGCGGAAGCCCAGGTCTTTCAGCGGATAGCCTTCGAGGATGTTCAGGATCTCGCAGATCACCACCCCGCCCGAGCTGGGCGGCGGCGCCGAGACCACGCCATAGCCCCGGTAGCTGCACTCCACGGGTTGAAGCTCACGGGTTTTGTACTGGTCCAGGTCGGCCTGGCTGATGATGCCGGCGCCGGCCTGGCTGCTGGCCACCAGCGCGGCACCGACAGCGCCTTTGTAGAAGCCGTCTTCACCGTGCTCGCTGATCAGCTTCAGCGTCTGCGCCAGGTCTTTCTGCACCAGGCGCTGGCCCACCTGAAACGGCGCACCGGCCTGCAGAAAGATCGCCGCCGAGGCCGGGTCTTTGCGGAAGGCCTCGGTGGCGGTGCCCAGCATGTCGACGTCGCCCTGGTCCAGTACAAAGCCGTCTTGGGCCTGCCGGATCGCCGGGGCGATCAGCGCCGCGCGCTTCATCGTGCCGTATTGGCGCAGCGCCAGCTCCAGGCCCGACACCGTGCCCGGCACGCCCACCGCCAGGTGGCCGTTGGTGCTGAGGCCCTTGACGACGTTGCCGTCCTTGTCCAGGTACATGTTGGCGGTGGCGGCCAGCGGCGCTTTTTCGCGGAAATCCAGAAAGGTCTTGCGGCCATCGGCAAGCTGGATCGTCATGAAACCACCGCCACCCAGGTTGCCGGCCGCCGGGTACACCACCGCCAGCGCATAACCCACCGCCACGGCGGCATCCACCGCATTGCCACCGTCCTTCAGCACATCCACACCCACCCGGGTGGCCAGGTGCTGGGCCGTGACGACCATGCCGTTTTCGGCCGCCACCGGTGGCTGCGACGCGGCCCATGCGCTGTGCTGGCCAAGCGCCAGTATGGCCGCCACCAGTGCGGTGCTGAAGAGATCAAGTTTCATGCTGTCTGACAGGGTGTTGACGAAATGAATGGCACCCGCGCCAGGCATGGCGAGGGCGAGAGATGCTCACGCCGGGCCAGCGCCACGTTGCACAGGCTGGCATCGGACTGAAGTTCTTCAAGAATCTTCAGATCGGTGGCATCGAGCTTGTTTGTGCCTGGATTTGACATTTGACCAGCATCTTATTTTGTTGACGGCCCATTGAGATCGCAGTTCAACATCAACTGCCTGCGCACACTGCTTACAGTCTTGTTCATTCCACCAGCAGCCTCCGCGATGACCGACATGACCTTGCAACAACAGTTTGCCGACACCGCCGCCGACAGCGATCCCGCAGAAACCAAGGAGTGGCGGGATGCCTTGCTGTCGCTGGTGGCCACCCAGGGGCCACAGCGCGCACGCCAGATGCTGGACGAGCTGGCACGCCTGGCGCGCAGCCAGCGCCTGGGCTGGCAGCCCGAGCTCAACACCCCCTACATCAACACCATCGCGGTGGATGAGCAACCGGCTTTCCCCGGTGATCTGGCGGTGGAAGAGCGGCTGGCCTCGCTGATGCGCTGGAACGCGCTGGCCATGGTGGTGCGCGCCAACCAGGCCTATGGCGAGTTGGGTGGCCACATCGCCAGCTATGCCAGTGCGGCCGATCTGTTTGAGACCGGCTTCAACCATTTTTTTCATGCACGCAACGATGCGCACCGTGGCGACCTGGTATTTTTTCAGCCACACAGTGCGCCTGGCGTGTACGCGCGGGCTTTTCTTGAAGGGCGTTTGAGCGAGGCCGACCTGCTGCACTACCGCCAGGAAATCACCGCGCCCGCCGCTGGCGCACGCGGCCTGTCCAGCTACCCGCACCCGTGGCTGATGCCCGACTTTTGGCAGTTCCCCACCGGATCGATGGGCATTGGCCCGATCAGCTCGATCTACCACGCACGCTTCATGCGCTACCTCACACACCGCCAACTGCTGGACTGCGGCGCGCGCAAAGTGTGGGGCGTGTTTGGTGATGGTGAGATGGACGAGCCCGAGAGCATGAGCGCGCTGACGCTGGCCGCACGCGAAAAACTGGACAACCTGGTCTGGGTGGTCAACTGCAACCTGCAGCGGCTGGATGGCCCGGTACGCGGCAATGGCCGCATCATCGACGAGCTGGAAAAGCTGTTTGCCGGCGCGGGCTGGTTTGTGATCAAGCTGGTCTGGGGCAGCGACTGGGACGGCCTGTTTGCCCGCGACACCAGCGGCGCGCTGGCCCGTGCTTTCTCGCAAACCGTGGACGGCCAGATGCAAACCTTTGCCGCCAAGGACGGCCGCTTCAACCGGGACAACTTTTTTGGCCAGAACGCCGAGCTGGCACGCCTGGCCCAGGGCATGACCGATGAGCAGATCGACCGGCTGAAGCGCGGCGGCCACGACCTGGTCAAGATCCACGCCGCCTACGCCGCTGCGGCGGCCCACCCCGGGCAACCCACGGTGGTTTTGGCGCAGACCAAAAAGGGTTATGGCATGGGCAGCGCCGGCCAGGGCAAGATGACCACGCACAGCCAGAAGAAGTTTGACGAGACCGACTTGATTGAATTTCGCAACCGGTTCAATCTGCCGCTGTCGGACGAGCAGGCCAAGGGCCTGGCCTTTTTCAAACCCGCCGAAGACAGCGCCGAGATGCGCTACCTGCACCAGCACCGCCAGCAGTTGGGCGGTGCCATGCCACGGCGCGAGACGGCCTGCGCCGTGGTGCCGGTGCCGGCGATCGAAGCCTATGCCCAGTTTGCGCTGAAGGCCGATGGCAAGGAGATGAGCACCACGATGGCCTTTGTGCGCATGCTGGGCACGCTGCTCAAAGACAAGGCGCTCGGCCCGCGCATCGTGCCGATCGTGGCCGACGAGGCGCGCACCTTTGGCATGGCCAACCTGTTCAAGCAGGTTGGCATCTACAGCAGCGTGGGCCAACGTTATGCGCCCGAGGACATCGGCTCGGTGCTGAGCTACCGCGAAGCGCTGGAAGGCCAAATCCTGGAAGAAGGCATCAGCGAAGCCGGCGCCATTGCAAGCTGGACCGCCGCCGCCACCAGCTACAGCGTGCACGGCCTGGCGATGTTGCCGTTCTACATCTACTACTCGATGTTCGGCTTCCAGCGGGTGGGTGACTCCATCTGGGCGGCGGCCGACCAACGCTCGCGCGGCTTTTTGCTGGGCGCCACCTCCGGCCGCACCACGCTGGGCGGCGAGGGCCTGCAGCACCAGGACGGCAGCAGCCACCTGGTGGCCGCCACGATCCCCAACTGCAAGGCCTACGACCCGGCGTTTGCGGGCGAGCTGGCGGTGATCGTGCATGCCGGCATGCACGAGATGCTGGTCGAGCAGAAGGACGTGTTTTATTACGTCACGCTGATGAACGAGAACTACGCCAATCCTGATCTGCCCGAAGGTTCTGCAAACGGTGTGCTGCGTGGTGGTTACCACTTTGGCGGCTATGGCCCACAGGGTGGCCAGCGCGCCACGCTGCTGGGCTCAGGCGCCATCCTCACCGAGGTGATCAAAGCCGCGCAGCAGCTTGCCGAACGGGGCGTGGGTGTGGACGTGTTCAGCATCACAAGCTGGAGCGAGCTGGCCCGCGACGGCTTGGCGAACGCCGACGCCGATGCCGCCGCCGATGCCGATGTCTACCTCACCCGGCTGCTGGCCGGCAGCGCCGGGCCGGTTGTTGCCGCCACCGACTACGTGCGCGCCGTGCCCGAGAGCGTGCGTGCCTTTGTGCCCGAGGGCCGGTGCTACGCCACGCTGGGTACCGACGGCTTTGGCCGCAGCGATACCCGTGCGGCCTTGCGGGCGTACTTTCAAGTGGATGCGCAAAGCATCGTGGCCCGCACCTTGATGTGCCTGGGCTTGATGGGCGGATAGGTTTTTGGGCCGGCGCAACTCGGCGTCAGGTCGTGATGTCGTCCAGATCCGCCAGTTGCGAAGTGCGCAGCCGCGTGGCCGCCAGCGCGCCCTTGCTCTCCAAAATCGGGTAGGCGATCGAGCAGATGTGCGAGTTGATGCGCTTCAACTCCGACAACAAATCCAGGTGCAGCGCACTGGTCTCGATGCTTTGCGCGGTGTTGTCGCGCAGCCGGCCAATGTGGTTGGCAGCGTAGGCATGCTCCAGGTCGCGAAAGCGCGCTTTCTCCTCCAGCAACTTTTGCGCATCACGCGCATGGCCGTCCAGGAACACGCTCATGCCCATGCGCAGGTTGGCCAGCAGCCGCTCGTGCAGATGGCACAGCTCGGCCATGCCGGCGTCGGAAAAACGCCGCGCCGGGCGGATCTTCTTGTCCTCAATGTCCAGCAGCACCCGCTCAATGCCGTCGCCAATCTGCTCCATGTTGATCGTGAACGACACCACATCGGTCCAGCGCCGGCCCTCCCTCTCTGAAAGCGCCTCGCGCGAGATCTGCGTCAGGTAAAACTTGATCGAGGTGTACAGGCTGTCCACCGTGTCGTCCATCTGGCGCAGCTTTTCGGCCAGCGCCAGGTCGTTGTCCTGCAGCACCGGCAGGATGCCGCGCAGCATGGTCTCCACCACATCGGCCTGGTGCAGCGCCTCGCGCGCAGCGCAGCTTATGGCCAGCGACGGCGTGGCCAGCGCCACCGGGTCCAGATGGCTGTTGCGGCTGCCACCACTGCCTTGCGGTGGTGTGGGCAACCAGCGCTCCACCAGCCGCCCCACCACGCCGGTAAAGCTGATGAACAGCAGCGCCAGCACCAGGTTGAAGCCCAGGTGAAAACCCACCACCTGCTGGTGCACCGTGGGCAGGTATTGCTGCAACAGCACATGGGCCTGCGACAGCAGCGGAATGGCCAGCGCCGCACCGCACAGCTTGAACAGCAGGTTGCCCAGCGGCAGCCGGCGCACCGCCGGGGTATTGGCACCGGTGGCGATGATGGCCAGCAGGCCGCTGCCCAGGTTGGCGCCCACCACCAGGCCCAGCGCCACGGTTGCCGGCACCATGCCTTGCGAGGCCAGGGTGGCGGTCAGCAGCACGATGGCCAGGCTGGAATAACAGGCCACGGTCAGCACCGCGCCCACCACGATGTCCAGCAATATCTCGTTGGGCAGGGCCACCAGCAGCGCCCGCACCGCTGGCGCTTCGGTCAGCGGCTTGGTGGCGCCGACGATCAACTGCAGCGCCAACGTGATCAGCCCCAGCCCGATCAGCACCCGGCCCACCCGGCCAGCACCGGTGGCCTGGCGCGCGACAAACAGCACCACGCCCGAGAAGATCAACAGTGGCGACAGCCACGACAGGTCGAACGAAAACACCACCGCCATCAGCGCAGTGCCCACATCGGCGCCCAGCATCACGGCCAGCGCGGCGGCGCTGGTGACCAAACCCTTGCCGACGAAGCTGGCCACGATCAAGCAGGTGGCGGTGCTGGACTGCACCAGGCTGGTCACGCCCAGCCCGGCCGCCATGGCCGCCAAGCGGTTGCCAAAACTGCGCGCCAGCACATGGCGCAGGTTCTCGCCAAACACCCGCAGCATGCCGGT